>JBCCKJ010000043.1:0-11984 GCA_039027455.1 Pseudomonadota bacterium
ACCTCGAAGGTAAGACCGTTCGCCTCGACCCAATCGATCGTTACTCCAAAGCGATCGGAATTCGGCCAGCTCGGTTCATGCGTCATCAGTTCAAGCTAACAGAGCTTGCTGTGCATCACCACTTCTCATCATTGGTCTCAACCCTTACGCAAGACCAGTCGCGTCCGCGCTGTTCCCGCCCCAGTAAACCGGGTCATCCTTGTCACTTAGGAAGCGCACGAAGAAGAAGCGAGAATGGGTTAGCCAAGCCACGCCGAAGGCGATCAAACCAGCCGACTCTCCCCAAAAAATGGTGTCCTCGGGAAGGCCAATGGACTGAATCTGACTGAGCGCCATAGCAACCATGGCCAAGATCAGAACAGCGAAGCACACCCAGTAGATGAGGTTCCGGCGCTTCTTGCTGCTATCGCCGCTGTTATCCTCGACATGTCCATCAAACGCTTTACGTTTGCGAGGCTTGAGAAATACAAAGTAGCAGAACAGTGCCAAGACAACAAAAAGCGAGATCGCGCTCATTATGTGGATGAAATGCGCGGTGCCCTCCCAAAACCATGGCGAACCCGTCGATGCGTCACAGTCGTGGGTTGCGTGCTTCTTGAAAAGCGTCGCGCATCGCGACCAACCGCTTGTCGGAAAGCCAGCGACCAACATCGCCAACACTCCGCCAATAGTGGCGAGTAATGAAGCGAGATCGCTATTCCCGCGATAAGTGAGCATCAGCCCGCCCACTAGGAACAATCCGCCAACGAAGACATCACCGAGTAATATGCCTTCGTAGTAATAGGAACTAATGCTCGTCCGGCCTTCGGTTAAGCCCTCTCCGAGCAAGATCAGCGAAGTCGGCAAAAGCAACGCGACCGCACCCACAAGGCCAGCCAGCAAGCGCTGACTTCGGCGAAGCTCTTCGTTTTCATTGTAAATGTAACCGGGCTTTTCTTCAAAGGCCTGCGCAACTGACTCAAACACCCGGCTTCTCCTAAAAGACTGATGCCTTGATTACTTACGGACTCCATCCCCAAACTTGAGCTTTTCACGCAAGGGTCCTGCTAAAGCAAGTGTGGCCCGACATATCGCATCGTGATAATCATATTTATGGAAGAGGAGAAAGAGCGTGACGCAAATCACACAAGCCCAATATGATTTGGTTATCCGTGGTGGCACGATTGTCGACGGCAGCGGCGCGGAGCGTTTCACCGCCGATGTGGCGGTGAAGAACGGCGTGATCGTTGGTGTGGGCGATATCTCGGGCAGCGGCGAACGTGAGATTGACGCGGCGGGCAAAGTCGTCGCCCCCGGCTTTGTCGACATTCATACGCACTATGACGGACAAGCCACGTGGGATCAGGAGATGGCGCCTTCAAGCTGGCATGGCGTCACCACCGTGGTGATGGGCAATTGCGGCGTCGGCTTTGCCCCCGCCAAGCCCGACCGGCACGAATGGCTGATCAGCCTGATGGAAGGCGTGGAGGACATTCCCGGCACCGCCTTGGCCGAAGGCATCACATGGGATTGGGAGACTTTTCCCGAATATCTCGACGCACTCGAAAAGCTACCGCGCACGGTCGATGTCGGCACGCATGTGCCGCACGGCGCTGTGCGCGCTTATGTGCTCGGTGATCGCGAGCAGCCAGGCGCGGTTCCGACCGAGGATGACATCGAAAAGATGAGCGCCATCGTGGAAGAAGGCGTGCGCGCAGGCGCGCTGGGCTTCTCGACCTCGCGCACCGTGCTGCACAAGTCGGTCGACGGAGAGCTTGTTCCCGGCACCACCGCCACGCCCGAAGAACTGGTCGCGATCGGCAACGCGATGGGCCGAGCCAAGGACGCCGGAGGCCACGCCGTGTTCGAAATGGCGAGCGACCTGCAGCGCGACTGGAACGAGTTTGAGTGGATGGGCAAATTGAGCCGCGAGGCGGGCATCCCCGTCACCTTCGCCGCGCTGGAGAGCATTGCCAAGGAAATGCCGCTCAAAGAGCAGATCGAAACCATGCGCGCCGAGAACGACAACGGCGCGAATATCGTGGCGCAGATTGCGCTGCGCGGAAACGGGATCATTATGGCTTGGCAAGGCACGGTGAACCCCTTTGCCTTCCGCCCGAGCTGGCAGGAGATCAAAGATCTGCCTTGGGCGCAGCAGAAAGCCAAACTGCTCGATCCAGCGTTCAAAAAGCAGCTTCTCGGCGAAGCCAACGACTATTCCGAGGCTCCGATGGACATCATCGGCGTCGTCATGGTCATCACCCAAGGCTGGGCGCTGCAATATGAGATGGACCCGGACTTCGATTACGAGCCTGATGCGACCGCGAGCGTGAACGCACGCGCGGAGGCCGCCGGTGTCGACCCGCAGGAATACGCGTACGACATGTTGTGCGCGGACGACGCGACCGGCTTTATCTACCTGCCGATCCTCAACTACGCCGATGGCAATCTAGACTTCCTCCACCCGCTCCAGCATGCCGATGACACGGTGAACTCGCTGTCAGATGGCGGCGCGCATTGCGGCACGATCTGCGACGCGGCCTCGCCAACCTTCATGCTTGAACACTGGGTGCGCGATCGCAAGCGCGGGGATCGCATCACGCTGGAGAACGCAATCAAGCGCCAGTGTCGTGATACGGCGGTTCTCTACGGCCTCGAAGATCGCGGCTTGATCGCGCCGGGCTATCTCGCCGATATCAACGTGATCGACATGGGCAATCTGAAGCTTGGCCGCCCTTGGCTCGAGTTCGACCTGCCCGCAGGCGGCAAGCGACTGCTCCAAAAGGCCACGGGCTATGTCGTCACAATCAAGAACGGCGTGGTCACCTTTGAAAACGGCGCATGGACGGGCGAAGCGCCCGGTGGCCTTATTCGTGGGCCGCAGCGTGCCGAATTGGCCGAGGCGGCTGAGTGACGGCTTATGCGCCAGCCCAAGGAGACTGGGCGGTCATCACGGGCGCGGGGCGAGGCATTGGGCGCTGGCTGGCGCAGCATTTCGCCGCCAAAGGCATGCGCATCTGCGCGCTCGATATCGACGCCTACGAAGCCGAGGAAACCGCGCGCCTGTGCGGCAAAGATTCGCGCGCGCATGGCTGCGACGTGTCGGACCGCGCCGAGACCGAGAGAGTGGCCGAGAAACTGATTGCGCAGGGGATCGAGCCTTCACTGCTCTGGATCAACGCGGGCGTCGGCACAGCGGACACCGTAGGCGGCGCGAAAGCGCGCACACTCGACTGGCTGATGGGCGTCAACGTATTAGGCCCAGTCCACACAGCGCAGGCGTGGCTACCTTCTTTGAAAGCGCAAGGCGGCGCGCGACATGTTGGGATCACCGCCAGTTCAGCCTCGGTCGTGCCCGTCAGCGGACCGTTCACGCTTTACGCGACAACCAAGCAGATGACCGCCGCGATTGGCGAAGCGCTGATGGCGGAACTGGCCGAAGAGGAGATAGGCGTCACCATCCTGTGCCCCGGCATTCTTAACACGCAAATCTGGAACGCGGCGCAAGCGAGGCCCGACCGTTTCGGAGGGGCACGCTCCGCGCCGGACGAATTAGGGGATCATTGGCGCGCCCAGCCAGGCCCCGAGGTGCTCGAGCACGGGTTGGAAGAAACGCTCGCCAAAGGCGGAGGCTGGTGCATCGTCCCGACCGAAGCTGACACCGCCGCCAAGGTCGAAGCCCGCCACGCCATGCAGCGCGAGGGCGTGTTCGACTACGCGGCGACCAGTCAGCCCGAAACCTAAGTTTCCTCTTCCACCTTGAGTGGACGCCTCTCAATCGGGGCAAGCCCAGCGGCTTCCAATTGCGCGTTCAGGTTTGGAAGGTCGCCATCCAGCGCGGCCTCCAATTCTCCCAGCTCTCCATCGAGCTGGCCAGACAATCGCTCAAACACGGCACGGGCCTGATCGGTCGGGCGTGCTTCCGCGCTCTCAACGGTGCCGATCAGTCCAGCCAGCTTGTCGTTGAGCATGATCGGATAGTTGAGCGGGTCCTGACGGCTCTGGTTGCGCACCTGATAGACGCGCCCTTCGACCGCGCTGATCCGATCCACAAAGGCGCTCACAGAGGCCGCCATATCCCCATCGATCTGGCCATCGAGCGCGTCGGTCTGCTGTTTGATACCGCGCACCAACAGTACCGCCTCGTTCGCTTCGCTGACCTTGGCGCTGATCTGGCTGGCAAGGTCAAAGCGGGCTTCGAGATCGCCGGGATCTTCCAGCTTCACGCGCGGGTCGAGGCGGATTTCGAACGGCTGCGTGAGCGCTTCGCCATCGACGGTAAGGCGCGCTTGATACTCGCCCGGTACCGCGGTGATGCCCCCATTGCGGCTGGTCCACAGGATCATGCCGGGGAAATCCGTGAAACCGGGATAGCGCATATCCCAAGTGAAGCGGTTGAGCCCGGCCTTCATGTCAGCCGTCGGCGGTGGCTCTTTGCGGGTGGGATCGTAAACCTCGTCTTCTTCTTCCTCGTCCTCGGGCTCTTTGACTTCGCCGTTAAAGCTGCGGATCAGTTCGCCGTTCGAATCTAGGATGTCGAGCGTGAGCGTTTCGGCTTGCTCGGCAAGGAAATAATCGATCGCCACACCTTCATCGACGCCGCGCACCGAGAACGCCGGTTCAAAGAGCTGAAGGCTGCGCTCGCTCGACTCATCGAGCTGTCGCAGAACGCCGATATTGTCCATAACCCAGAAGGATCGGCCATGCGTGCCGATCACGAGATCGCGCTCGGTCACAACGAGATCCGACACCTGCACGGCGGGCAGATTGCGCTGAAGCTTCTGCCAAGTGTCACCGCTGTCAAACGAGGTCCACACGCCGCGTTCGGTGCCAAGGAACAGGAGACCGGGCCGCACCAAATCTTCGCGAATGCTGCGCGCGATTTCATCCTCGGGAATCCCGGCGGTGATCGCTGTCCAACTCGCGCCGTAGTCGGTCGTCTTCATTACATAGGGTTTGAAATCACCGAGCAGAAAGCGATGCCCCGTGAGGAACGCGGTGCCTTGCGCGTGCGGCGAATCCTCGATGGTCGTGATCTTGGTGTTCACCGGCACATCGGGCGGCGTGATGTTTGCCCAATCGGCGCCGCCATTGCGCGTGATGTGCACCAGACCATCGTCCGATGCGGCCCACATGACGCCTTTCTCCAATCGCGAAGGCGCAAGGCTGAAGATTGTCGCGTAAGTTTCCACGCCCGTCTGGTCGAGCGTCACCGGACCACCGGAGGGCCCCATGGTCGCCGGGTCCGCGCGGCTCAAATCCGGGCTGATCTTCTCCCAGCTTTGCCCTTCGTCACGGGTGCGCCACACGTGCTGCGAGGTGACATACAGCGTTTCAGGATCGTGCGGGTCGAAGACGATCGGGAAGGTCCATTGGAACCGCTCGGCGCGATCTTCAGATGAATAGCCCATCGGGTCATCGGGATAGACCGTGATCGTACGGCGTTGTCCGGTCGAATAGTCGAACCGCGTCAGATAGCCACTATAGCTGCCCGAGTAGAAGATATCGTGGTTCGCCGGATCGTTGGTGACGTATCCGCTCTCCCCGCCGCCCGCGGCAAAGCCGTATTGCCCGCCCAAGCGGTTGACATGGCCCCATCCGCGCGACGGCACACAAATCGTGGAATTGTCCTGCTGCCCACCGCACACGAAATAGGGGAAGTGGTTGGATACCGACACACGGTACATCTGCGAGGTCGCGTAGGTCTGATCGGTCCAACTCTTCCCTCCATTAAGCGTCACATTCGCGCCGCCGTCGTTGGTCTGGATCATGCGATCGGTGTTGGTCGGATCGATCCAAAGATCGTGATTGTCGCCATGCGGCACGTCGATCTTCTTCAGCGTTTCGCCTGCGTCGTCCGAGCGGTAGAAGTTGACATTCAAGAGGTAGACCCGGTCCTTCTCTTTCGGATCAGCCACAAGCCGCGAGTAATAGAACGAGCGTTGGCGAACAGAACGGCTGTCGCTCGTTTGGCGCCAGCTGTCGCCGCCATCATCCGAGATATACACGCCGCCCGCTTCCTGATGCTCGAGTATGGCGTAGACGCGATTGGCGTCGGCGGGAGAGACGCTCACGCCGATTTTGCCCAGCACGCCCTCTTGAGGCAGGCCTTGCGCGCGGGTCAGCTCGGTCCAGCTTTCCCCACCATCGCGGCTGCGGAAGAGACCGCTTCCAGGCCCGCCCGAACTCATGCTCCAGGGCTTGCGATAGGCTTCCCAAAGCGAGGCGTAGATTGTGTCTGGGTTGTTGGGGTCAATCGAGATATCGACCGCGCCGGTGCGCTCGTCGCGATAGAGAACCTTGTCCCAGTTCTCGCCGCCATCGGTCGTCTTGAAGACGCCGCGATCTTCGCCCGGCACGCCATACTGGCCAAACCCGCCGACATAGACCGTGTCGCAGTCGTTCGGATGGATGCGGACGCGCGAGAAATTCTGGACCCCGGCCAGACCCACTTTGGCCCACGTTTCGCCCGCGTCGGTGGTTTTCCAAACGCCGTTGCCCGGCTGGATATTGCCGCGGATCTGGGTTTCGCCGGTGGTCGCGTAGACCACATCAGGGTTGGTCTCGCACACGGCCACACCGCCCACAGCCGCGGTGTCCATCTTACCGTCGGTCACAGGCTTCCAGCTTGTGCCGCCATCCACCGTCTTCCAGACGCCGCCGCCAGCGGAGGCGAAGTAGTATTCGTTGGGACGCGCCACGCTGCCCGCGCCCGAAATCGAGCGACCGCCGCGTTTGGGACCAATGCTGCGCCACTCCAAGCCGGTGAAGTAGGCTTCGACACCTTCGGGTAGGCTGGCCTCTTCGGCGTCTTGCGCGTTCTGACTTGAGTCCTGCGGGTCTTGCGCGAAGCTAGAGGTGGTCGCTCCAATGATGGCCCACGCCATGGTGAGCCCCAGCCCGAATGTCGTCCGCTTCAAAAGTCATCTCCCCTGGACAGCGCGTGTACGCTTTATGAAGCAGCCTAAGTTAGCGAGTGTGGCTTGTCACGCGCTTCCAAGCCCATCGGCCAACGAAGACCTTCGGGAAGAGTCCAACACGTAGAACCCGGTAGCTGACGCGCGATACCAACGCGGCTAAGGCCACGCACTGGAGGCGCGCTTGCTCGAAAAGATCACAAACAATTTTGCCCTGCTGACATTGTTCGGTGTGGCGCTGGCTTGGTTCGAACCTGCGCTATTTACGTGGATGACCGATGGCAGCGTCCGCGTCGCTGGGCAGCCGCTCTTGTCGGTCGCGCTGGGCGTGATCATGCTCGCCATGGGGTTGACGTTGAACTTGGACGACTACCGCCGTTTGACCCAATTGCCGCCCGCGGTGGCGATTGGTGTGGGGCTGCAATTCATCGTCATGCCGCTTAGCGGATGGGGGATCGCGCAGGCGATGGGTCTGGAACAGGGGCTTGCCGTCGGCCTGATCCTTGTGGCCTGTTGCCCCGGCGGCACCGCGTCCAACATAGTCGCCTATCTGGCGCGCGGGAATGTCGCTCTGTCCGTCACGATGACGATGCTGTCGACACTCGCCGCGATAGCGCTGACCCCGTTTCTCACCGGCGAACTGGCGGGGGCCTATGTCGAAATCGATCGCTGGAACCTGCTGCGCAACATGGTGGCGATTGTGCTGGTGCCCGTGATTGCAGGGAGCGTTCTCAACCGGCTGGTCCCGCGCGCAGCCGCGGCGGTGAGCGGGGTGTTGCCGCTGATCGCTATTCTGCTGGTGATCTGGATCGTCGGCGGGATTGTCGGTGGGGCCAAGGCGCAGATCGCCGAGCACGCGGGCGAATTGCTGCTGGCGACGTTCCTGCTGCACGCGCTGGGTTTTGGCCTTGGGTGGGGACTGGCGCGCGCTTTTGGGCTGAAGGGCGCCGAGCAGCGCACCGTCTCTATCGAGGTGGGGATGCAGAATTCTGGGCTGGGTTCCGGCCTCGCCAAAACGCCCGCCTTCGCCGCGCAATTTGCAAGTGTACAGCAAGCCGCGCTGGCTCCGGTACCCGCCGCAATCTCGGCCGTGTGGCACGTTCTGATCGGAAGCCTTCTCGCCAGCTGGTGGCGGCGGCGGGGCTGAGTTGCCCTAGTTGTACATGCCCTTTTTCGGCCCGAGATAGCCGAAGAGATACGCCGCCACTTTGCGCATCTGGATCTCTTCGGAGCCTTCGGTGATGCGATAGCGGCGGTGGTGGCGATAAATGTGTTCGAACGGCGTGTGGCGCGAATAGCCAATCCCGCCGTGCACCTGCATCGCGCGGTCCGCCGCCTCGCAGCACAGCCGGTTCGCCCAGTAATTGCACATCGAGACCTTGTCGCTGATCGTCCGCTCAATCTCTTCGTGGGGCATGTTGTCCATCTCCCACGCGGTCTTGAAGATCAGCAGCCGCAGCATCTCAGCCTGCGTCGCGAGTTCGACGAGCGGGAACTGGATTTCCTGGTTCTTTGAGAGCGCCTCGCCAAAGGGCTTTCTTTTCCGCGCGTAGGCCACGCTTTCATCAATGCAGAACATCGCTGCGCCGCAGGATGATGCCGCCTGCCGGATGCGGTTCTGGTGGACGAAGCTTTGCGCCAGAGCCAGCCCGCGCCCTTCGACGCCAAGGATCGCGCTGTCGGGCACCCAGACGTCTTTCACTGAAAGGCGCGGGTGATCGGTCGGCATGTTGAACGTCCACATCCATTCCTCGATTTCGAGGCCCGGCGTGGGGTTGGGGACGAGGAGGCAGGTGATGCCGCTGGCGCTGCCCGCTTCGCCCGCCGTGCGCGCAAACATCGCGCAGTGCGTGGCGACGTGCATGCCGGTGATCCACATCTTCTCGCCGTTGATCAGCCAGCCATCGACCCCATCGCGCTCCTGCTTGACGGCGGTGGTTTCCATATGGGTGGCGTCCGAGCCGTGATGCGGTTCGGTGAGCCCAAAGGCGACGCGGCGCTCGCGATTGAAGCCGCCGAGGATGAATTCCTCCTTCTGCGCTGCAGTGCCCCATTGATCGAACATCGCGACGAAGGGGAAATTGCCCACGATGCTATGCTCGTTCTGGAGGTCGTTGTGCAGGCCCAGACCTTTGCGCGCAAAGTGCTCGCGGATGACCGCCATCCAGAGATTTGAGCCATCCTTGCCGCCATATTGCTTGGGCGCGGAGAAGCGCCAATGGTCCGCTGCGTCAGCGCGCTTGGTGGCTTCCTTAAGGAGCTCCTCCCACTCTTCGCGCGGGAGGCCGCCTTTGTCCCAATCGGTGCGAGCGTGTTCGCGGCGGTGGTCGAAAAAGCGGATGTTGTCATCGGCTTGTTCGAGCGGCTTGATCTCGGCCTCGATAAAGACGTCGAGTTCGTCGAGATAGGCTTGAAGGTCGGCGGGAATTGCGAAATCCATTTAGTCCTCTCCAGTCCAGTTCTTTCTCGCCACGGCGAGCGCTGGATATTTGGGCACGTCTTGCGTGATCGTTGCCAGTATCGCCTCGCGCAATTCGGCGAGCAAGCCGGGATCGCGCAGTGTCGCTTCGCCCCTCGTGATTCGCTGTGCCAGTGGCGCGTTCTCGAAAGCGGGGATGGCGGCGGCGTTGTAGCGCGAAATCATGCCAAGCGCGTTGCGCGCAACGGCGTATTGGAACTTGTCGTGCCCTTCGAAGCGGTCTTTGACGGTTCCCAGCCACTCGTGAATCGCGATCGCCAATTCGCCGTCAGTCGCTTCGCCAACTTGGTCAGGAAGCGCGGGCATTGAAACCCTCCGCTGGCGCTCCTCCTCCGGAGCATCTTCCTCCAGGAGCATCAGCAGATCCAATTCCTGCTCGCTCGTCCGGCGCGAGATCACCACCCGCTCCAGCATGCGATCCTCGCCGCTGCGCCAGATCTTAGCCATGCGCAGGCAGCCCAGCGCCCACCACACGGTGCGGTGGATGAGCCAGTAGCGGAAACGCTCCCGGTCGACGGTCACCCCCGCTTCGGCTTCGTAGGCGGCGAAGTAATCCTCAAGGCTGCCGAGGCCCAAAGCCGGGCGGTCGTATCGGTGAAAGCGCCACACGGCCATGCAGCCGAACGCGAGGTCCTCGTGCCGGTCGCCGAAATGCGCGAGCTCCCAATCAAGCACGCCGGTGAGCCGCGAGGCCTCGGCGAGCAAATTGCCCATGCGATAATCGCCATGGTTGAGAACCGGCTCGACGGGGTCAGGACAATGGTCCTCCATCCATTTAAGGCCCAACGCGATGATCGGGCGGTCGCCGCCCGCTTCGTCAAACTGCGCGCGCAGGTCCGCGATAGCCTCGGGGTAATCCATCTCGGGGACGGACTGTGGCAGGTCCTCGCGCTTCAGCGAATGGATTCGCGCCAGATCGCGCGCGGCCTCCTTGAGGAGCGCGCCAGGCTCCTCCATCTCCAAAATCTGCTTGGGGTTCGGCGTGCCGGGCAGAGCCTGCATGACGAAGCCCGAACCGATGCCGTCATCGGGCTCCAGTTCCGCCACCACTTCGGGAGCGGTGACCCCTTTGGCGTGCGCGGCGCGAATGATCGCCGCTTCGACGTCGTGCCCGAATGGCCGATCTTCCATAAACGCAAGGCTAGGCGCGCGGCGCAGGACGAAATCCTGGGCTCCGCATGAGAAGCGCCAGCTTTCCATGGTCGCCCCGCCCGTCAGCCTGTGCAGCCCCTCAGGGTCGGAAGGGCTGGCCCGCGCCATCACGCGAGCCAGCCCTTCGATCAGTTGATCGGGTGTTGCGTCACCCACCTTTTGTGACTGCGCTCATCACTTCAGCTTTTTGCGCATCCGCTTGGCGCGAGACTTCGGGCTTGGGTGGGTCGACAGCCAATCGGGCTGCGAACTCCCACCCGAAAGCGCGTCGAGTTTTTCGAGCGCGGTCGCGCACGCTTCCGCGTCGTATTGGTTCGTCCGCATGAAATCGAAAGCGTAATCGTCCGCCTGCTTTTCATGCTTTTGCGAATGCTGAGAGCTGATTACGCTGTTGAACAATTGACCAAGCTCGCCTGCGGCCAACTCGCCCACTTCGCCGCCAGCCGTGCCCGCGATGCTGAGCGCGGCTTCTTGCTGAAGCGCACCCTCCATCCGCTTGCGGGTGTGCTCTTTCTTCACGTGCCCGATCTCGTGCCCGATGACGTAACGCACTTCGTCGTCGGTGAACTGATCCATCAGCCCCGAATAGACTCGGATAGTGCCGTTCGCCATCGCGAACGCGTTCACATCGTCGACCCGGTAGGCTTTGATATCCAGATTCAGGCCATCGTAGGTTTCTAGACCTTGTGAAAGCGCCGCGAGGCGCTGTCCGTAAGGATCATCGGGACCAGCGACAGTGTTTTGCGAATCCATTTGAGCCGACATCTGATCGAAATAGACCGCCATTTCCTCGTCGGAATAGCTCACCGCGTCGATCACCTTTTTGGCTGAGCCAAAAATGCTGTCGAGGCTTTGCGCTCGTAACGGCGCGGCGACGCTTATCCCGCCAAGAAGGCTGCCCATTGCGACGATCTGACGCCGCGATAGGTGCGCGTTGGACATGCTGGTTCCTCCCCTGCTCAAGAGGCTAAAGATGGGATCGATCAGGCGACCACGTTATCCTTCTTCACGGTGATCACCTGAGGATAGGTGAATTCCTTGAGGCCTTCCTTGCCGTATTCCGCGCCAAAGCCTGACTGCTTGTGACCGCCGAACGGAGCGAAGGGCGACAGGTGCATGAATTCGTTGATCCATACGGTGCCGGTTTCGAGCTGCTCGGCAATCTCGACACCCTTGTCGTGGTCGGCGGTCCACACCGCACCCGCGAGGCCGTAATCGGAATTGTTGGCGCGCTCGATGACTTCGTCTTCCGACGAGAACTTCATGAGCGGCATGACGGGCCCGAACTGCTCTTCGGCCACAATCCGCGCGTCTTCGGGCGGGTTGTCGAGGATGGTGCTCGGCACATAGTAGCCGGTGCCCGAAGGATCCTTGTCGCCGCCGGTCAGGAACTTGTAGCCGTTGTCCTTGGCGTCCTCGATCAGTTCGAGCAAGCGCTCATACTTCTTCTTATTCTG
>JBCCKJ010000044.1:0-11881 GCA_039027455.1 Pseudomonadota bacterium
GCTTTCACCCACGGGGCGCTGGATGGCCTTCACCACGCGCGGCGGCAACAACAACGGGGCGCTCAACCTTTACGACCTCGACACGCGCAAGACCTACCCCGTATCGCGCGGTTACGCGAATGTCGGTTCGCCGGTTTTCTCGAAGGACGGCAAGCTGATGTTCTTCACAGCCTCAACCAATGCGGGTTCAGTCTATGGCGGCTTGGACATGACCACGCAGGACCGGCCCTATCGCGCGGCTATCTACGCCGCTGTGCTGGAGGCCGATGGCAAATCGCCTTTGGCTCCGATTTTGGCGGACGAAGAAGCGCCAGACGAAACCGAGGATAAGGGCGAAGACAAGAAAGGCGACGATGAGAAGAAGAGTGTCGCTGTGGCCCCGAATGGGATTGAGCGCCGCATTGTCGCGCTGCCTATGGCCGAAGCACCCTACAGCGACTTAGCGACCGCCAAAGACGGCGCGCTGTTCGTGGTGGAGGATGTTCAACCCGGCGCAGCGACCGGTCCCGGAAGCGGCGGGGAGCGTTCAAGGCTGTTGCGCTTCGACTTCAAGGAACGCAAGGCCGAGCCAGTTGGCGACGGTATCGCTTTTGTTTCGACCGACGCCGATGGCGACAAGCTGCTCTTGGGCACGCACGAAGGCGACTTGCTGACCGCTGATGCGGCCAAGAAACTGGAGCCCAAGCCGGTCAGTCTTTCGGGCGCACGCCTGTTTGTCGACCCGCTCGAGGAATGGACGCAAATCTTCGGCGATGTTTGGCGCATGGAGAAGGAATTCTTCTATGATCCCGGCCTGCATGGGCTCGACTGGGCCGGGGTGCGCGCCAAGTTTGAACCGCTCCTGCCACACCTGGGTCGCCGCGAAGACTTGAACGAGCTTCTCGTCGAAATGACCGGCGAGATGGGCGTGGGCCACAATTACGTGGCGGGCGGCGACACCTACAAGAACCGCGACGCGGCTCCCGGATTGCTGGGCGCGGACATTGCGCTGGAGAACGGCCGCTACCGGATCAAGCGTATCTACACCGGAGAGGAATGGAACCCGTTCCTCGAAGCGCCGCTGGCCGCGCCGGGCGTCGACGTCAAGGAAGGCGACTACATCATCGCGGTGAACGGCACCGAGTTGACAGGCGAGGGCAATATCTACGCCGCGCTTTCGGGCGCACGTGGCACGCAAGTCGCTTTGACGGTGGCGAGCGCACCCGATGGCGAGCGCCGCACCTCGACGGTCGAACCGGTGGGCAGCGAATACTTCCTGCGTCTTTGGTCTTGGATCGAAGACAACCGCCGCCGCGTGGATCAGGCGACCAATGGGCGCGTGGCCTATGTCTATATGCCCAACACGGCGGATGCCGGCTACACGCTGTTCAACCGCATGTATTTTGCCCAGACCGATAAGGACGCGCTGATTCTGGACGAACGCTCCAACGGTGGTGGCCAAGCGGCGAACTACATTATCGATGTCTTGAGCCGCAAATGGCTGGCAGGCTGGAAGGACCGCCAAGGTCTTGATTGGGCCACGCCGGGCGGCGGGATTTACGGGCCCAAGGTGATGCTGATCGACCAGGACGCCGGATCGGGCGGCGACTGGATGCCGTACGCCTTCCGCGAAAGCGGGCTGGGCACGTTGATCGGCCGACGCACATGGGGCGGGCTGATCGGTATCAGCGCTAATCCCGGACTGATGGATGGCGGCACTTTGACGGTCCCCTTCTTCCGCTTCTTCGACACGAATGGACGCTACACGATCGAGAACGAAGGCGTCGCGCCCGATATCCGGGTGGATCTGGACCCCTTCGCGGCCGATCGCGGGCAGGACACGCAGCTCGACGCGGCTATCGCTACAGTCCTCCAGCAATTGGAAACGGCTGAGAGCCCAGTGCGTCCGGCGCCGCCGTATCCCACCGAAATCGGGAAATGAGGGGGCGGTTCATGTCGCCCTCTAAGCTTGCTCGTGTTTCCGCTATAGGAGCGTGATGACGACGGACTTTTCCCTTCTGACGCATATCATGCGCGCGGAGCATCTGGCGGTCTTGGATGATTGGTTGGATTTCATCGGTCACGCACCAAGACGTATCATCGCGGTCACGTCTCCGGGCGCTGACGTTAAGGAGAGTGTTCGATCATGGAGCGCTCAAAAAGGGACACCGATGGAGCTGGCGGGCGAATGCGAGAGCTCGCTGATTGGGCCGAGCGAAACCGACTATCTGAACCAGCAGTTCGAAGTAGCTGGATCGGATCTGGTGATGCTGGTGAAGCTCGACACTTTTCCCGCGCGGGAAGGGCATGAAAGTTGGTTCAAGGAATCGATGTCATTGATGGGCACTACAGGAGCCCAGTTTCTTACAGGCTCAACTAAGCCCTTTCGCGCCGACGGGCCGACGACCGATGCCGATCACCTGATCACTCGCCGGATAAGCAACAATTTCCTCGTGATCGAAGCGCCGGTTTGGCGCAGATTTCAGAAGCTCGGACGGGAACTCGACCACGACTTTGGCCGGTTCTACACCGAGGGGGCGGTGGAACACATCTGCCAGAGAGATGGTGGCTTCGGTATCCGGCGATTGAATACATCAAGCTGGCGAGTGTTTCACACGCAGGTTTGGGATGATCGGGCGACGGCTATCCGTGAGGCTGTCAAGACAGGGGGAGCTGCTCTCGGGCCGTTCCTTGACGGGTTCGAAGATGACCTGTTCGGCAAGCCTGCGTGGGAACGCTATTTTATGTATCCTCGCCCCTCAAGGCTGAAACTCTTGCGTATCGCGCTGGGGCGATGGAGGCGCAGATTTGGTTCGGGTTCTTCTTGAGGAATAGGATGACGCTCTCATGCCTATGTGCACTGAAAGCCGGGCAAAGATCGAACGCGATACTCACGTCCCTGGTCCACTCAGACATCAGAAGAGGTTGGTCGGGGAGACAGGATTCGAACCTGCGACCCTCTGCTCCCAAAGCAGATGCGCTACCAGGCTGCGCTACTCCCCGACACTCTATCTCTACCGATCAACGCATATCGGTGGGCCCGGCAGGATTCGAACCCGCGACCTAGCCGTTATGAGCGGCCAGCTCTAACCGCTGAGCTACAGGCCCGTGGCCGATATGCCTTCGGCTTTCGCCAGAAGCGCCCCCTAACGTGAGCCTCTGCGACTTACAAGCGCGAGTTGAAAGGCTATGCTCGCCTGCCTCACCTGACCCCTTAACCCGTCGCCTCTTGCGAGGGCTGGCCGGCGTCTTCGGCGGCGCGGAACACTGGCAGCGAAAGCGCCACGCAGTCGCCTTCGCGAACCAGATCGCCGCCGGCGGCGCGGGCCTCCGCGCGCGCCAGACGCAGCGCGAATCCAGCGCCAAACGCGCCTGCGGTGATCGCTGCAATTTCCGGCTTGGCGGTGGCGGAAAAGACATCGTCGGCCTTTTTCAAAGCGGCGGGAAGATCGCACACCAAGCGCGCTTCGTCCCCTCCCACGCGCAGATGGCCGTTCAGCGTTTCTTTGGGCGTGCATCCGCCGCCCAAGGTCGCAAGCAAGCGCCACACCAATCGTTCCGCGTCCTCGCTATCCATCGGGACCGCCACGCTCTCATCGGCGGCTACATCGATGGTCAATGCGGCTTCGCGCGACGCAAGGACAGGCGCCAACTGCGCCTCGATCCGGCGAGCAAGCGAAGCCAAATCACTTTCACCCTGATCAAGCTCAGCCGCGCCCGTTTCAAGCCGCGCTAGCCGGTCGAGTTCGTCAAAACCGCCCAGAACAAACGCCGCGTCGGCCGCGATGGCGGCGGCAAGCGCGCGGTACTCGTGAGGCGCGGGGCCAAACAATTGCTGCTGGATCACTTCGGCGTAGCCCTGAACCGCGGTGATCGGGGTGCGCAGTTCGTGCAGCAATTGGCGGATGCGATCAGCTTCCTGCGTACCGCTATCGAGATCGTCGTCGCCGCTTCCCATGGCGCGCCGGAAGCGGCCTACATAGCCGGTGAAATGTCCCTCGAACGAAAACCGCGGCTGCGCATCGACGCTCCACGCGCCCGCGACAGCCGCCGCGCCTTCCAGTTCGATGTCTGTCGCTTCGATGGGTTGACGCTGACGCAGCGCCCGTTCGAGCGCGGACATGCTCGTCGCTTCACCCAGCGTTCGGGCCGGGACCAGCTTCCTGCCGACGACCATGGAGGCCACTTCGGTGTCCGCCCATTCGATCCGGCCAGCCGCGTCGGTCGCGAACGCAAATCCGCTTGCGCGCTTGGTGCGGACCGGTTCGGCTTCATCCAGCGGCAGGCGCGGGCTTCGCTCCAAATCGCTAGGGTCGCTGCCATCTTGCGCTTCGCGCGTGCGCCGGAATTCGGCGATGCGTTCGACCAAAGCCGAGATTTCGCTGCGACCGCTTTCGATCTCGACGTCTTCGAAAGGTTCGTCAGCGTAATCTGTGGGAGGAAGGATCGCGCCCATATCCAGCTCGAGCGGCTCGAGCGCGTCGTCGGTTGGCGCTGTATCCAAATCTTCGCTGAACGGTGCGTTCTGGGGTCGCCCGGCCGTTGGAGAGGGCAGGCCTCGATCCATCACGCCCAGTTGATCGAGAAGGAGTTCCACATCGATGGGAAAGTCCTTGCGCAGTCGCAGAAAGCCTCGAGCCCTAATCGGCAATCGTGGGATGAGATCCGTCCATTCCTGCGCGGTCAAATCGGCGCGATTGAGCGCGGCGGACACAACTTCGGGTTCAAAATCGCTCAAATGCGCGGCCAGATCGGCACTACGGAACCGCCAGCTGGGCTCTCGGATGATAGCAGCGCGTTCGGCGGCTGGCAGACTGGCACCCAAAGCGTCCATCCGCAGCCACGCGGCGGCGACCAGACTTTGATCGCGCCGGCCCACAGGTCCAAATTTTCGGTTGCCAAGAATATCCAGCAATTGGCGAAACTGCGTGCGTTTGGACGCGTCGGTCGAGGCCTCTTGCCGGAGCACGGTGGCGAGGCGGTCATCGAAAAACATCAATCCGCCTCCTTTTGTGTGTCTGGGGCAGGCATTTTGGCCGCTGTTAGATGGCATTTAAGCCGAGAGCGGACGCACCTGCAGGGCGATTCTGTGTCGTTGTATCAGGATGCCGCCTTCACGGCAGCTTGTCACACGCTGTGCGTTGCAAAGCGGGACAATTGCTGGCAGACATAATAATATTAGCTAAGCGGGCGGATCCTTGCTTTGGTTCTTACATTCTATTGTTACAGGGCGCGCGATTCTCATCGCCGTTTTGCATTGATGTTTCGGAAAGGTGCCACGGATGGCCAATCTAGATGAGATCGACAAACGCCTGCTCAGCGAGCTTCAGGCGGAAGGTCGCGTGACCAATGTCGAACTGGCTCAACGGGTCGGCCTGACCGCGCCGCCCTGCTTACGCCGGGTTCGCGGGCTGGAGGAGGACGGGGTTATTCGCGGTTATCACGCGGATCTGGACCCGTCTAAACTGGGCTTTGCGATTACGGTGTTTGCGATGGTGAGCCTGAAGAGCCAAGCCGAGTCCGCACTGCGCGAATTTGAAGAGCATATGCGCGGCCTGCCCGAAGTGCGCGAATGCCATATGCTCAACGGTGAGATCGACTTTATTCTAAAGATCGTGAGCGAAGACCTTCAGAGCTTTCAGGAATTCCTCACCGGAAGCCTGACACCCGCACCCAACGTCGACAGCGTCAAAACATCGCTGACGATCCGCACGGCGAAGCATGAACCGGGCGTTCCGCTTTGAGACGAACCGCTACACTCGCAGCGCGACTCTGATCGGGTTCTGAGAGCAAGATCAGAACCCGATAGATCGCGGTGCATCCGGCTTGTGCTTTGCTTCGAGCGCAAGTCGATCCACGATATCCTGCGCCGAAGCTTCTCCCACATGCCGCAATTGCCTCGCGACAACGGCAAAATCACCGGGCGTGAGATTGGTCAGCTTGACCAGAGTGGGCGGTGCCGGTCGTTTAAAGAAGCGCTCAAATGCGCGGTCCAGCCGCTCACCAGTAAGCGCCTTAAGCTCAAGTTTGAACAGAAAACGCCTCGCTGTCGCCGGGTCGAGCCGGCGCGCGAAGTTTGTAGCCGCCACGACAGGAAGCGGGTGCTGATCCAGCCAAGTTAGCAATTCGTTGACCTGAGTTACTTCCCAGCTGGCGCGTGCGCTAGCCCGGTCGAATAGCAACGAATCCACCTCGTCCAGCAGCAGTACGCCGCCCTGTTCGCGCGCATCCGCGAAGGCTTCGGCGATGTTGCCCTCGGTCTCGCCCACCCATTTGGAGAGCAAGTCCGATGTGCGCCGCACCAGCAGCGGGCGATCCATCTGGCGAGCAAGCTGGTGCGCTAGCGCCGTCTTACCGGTGCCGGGTGGGCCGGTGACAAGCAGCGAGATGTCCTTGTGAGCGCTGGTGCACAGGCTTTCAAACAGACCGGCGAGCGGTTGGTCACTCTCGTAGAGCGACAAATCGACTTCGCCCGGTCCTTGCGGTGGCAATTCCTGGCCTCGCAACGCATCTACGAGGGAGCGCGCCGCACCAACCCCGCCTTCGGGATCGCCCGCCAGACGCGCCGCGCGCGCGGATACGCGCAACACCGAGGCGGCCTCCGGCGCGCGTTCGATCAGTCGATCCCAGTCGGCGCCAGGGATCACGCGCTCTTCGCTCGCCACCCAGTTGAGCATGCGCAAAGCCGTGCTCCGACGTGGCAGACCGAGTTTCAGGACAAAGCTCATCCGGCGAAGGATTGCGGGATCGACATTGCTGAGCGTGTTGGTCGTCCAGACAACCGGGACCGTGTTGGTTTCGAGCAACCGGTTGACAAACACCTTGCTGCCCTCGCGCCCGCGATAGTGGCCGCCGGCGCTTGGTTGTGCATCGCCGATGAAGTCCTCCATCTCGTCAAAAAGCAAGACGTCGCTCTGGCTGCTGGCGAGCAGGCGCTGTCCCATCTGAAAGGCGCTTACGCGGTCGAAACGATCCGGCTCTTCACCGTCTTCCAAAGCCTCGCCCACCGAGTGCAGCCGCGCGAGCGCCGCTTTGGCAAGAGCGCGGGCAAGTTCAGTCTTACCGGTGCCCGGAGGCCCGTGGATTAGGATGTTCACGCCGACTGCACCCTCGCGCAGCGCGCCCTTGAGCAGACGCACGAGGAAATCCGTTTCACCAACATGCTCGAACGCTTCGAGCGGCAGCGGCGCTGGCTGGCGCGGGCCAACCAACAATTCAAGCATGGCGTCTGCGCTCTCGGGTTGCGCGTCGAGAAGGCGCTCGAAGGTCCAGCGAAACTGCATGTTCACAGCGCCACGCCAATTGGCCTCAAAGCTCACGAAGCTCAGCCGCACCAGCAGGTGGTTGCGCACGGAGCGCTCGGCCTCACAGCTGCTCAACCCGGCCGCCTCGCCGATCAATGTCGGCAAGCTTGCGCCTTGCTGTATAAGGAGGTTGGCAAGCTCCGCTCCGCGCGCTGTCCGTTCCAGAATTAGCATAGCTTGAAGGATTGCTGTGTCCGTCGCGCTGAGACCGAGCAGACGCGCCAATTCCTGCCCCAAAGCGAGCATAGGATGCGGCTTCCCGCTGCGGTGAGAGCTTGCTTTCACGGCTTTTCGAAAACCGCTCCAGCTTAGCTTCTTGGCCTTTCCCGGCGTGAGGCCGAGTAGCCAAAGAGCGTGCTGCCGACCGAAGTCGAGCACGTCCTTGGCGAGGGGATTTGAGGCTCGCAGCCCCTTTGTGGTTCGCAGCAAACGGCCGCGAAGAAGGTCTTCTTCGTGAGTCATACATTCCGCCTGACAGCCGCCGCGATGCGCATAGGCGCGCGCTGCGGCGTGCATCATTTCTTTCAGTTTTGCAGGTGGTGCTACGCGCGGACCCCAGCCCGGAGCGCAGCGTGTGAAAGAACGCTAGGCGAAGGGCTGGAACACGGCGCAGCAAGCGCCTGAATATCTAATCTGTTCCAACAAGAGTATTCTCCGTTTCGACCGCAGAACCGGCCGAGGGGCGCCGTTAGGCGCTCCCTTCCGTAAGGGCAAGTAAAAATTTCACGAAGTAATGTCGAGCAGCGGGTTCGCCAGGCTGCTTAGCTCTCGCGCTCGTCCAGCCACTTCTCCAGCCATTTGATCGAATA
The DNA here is from genome assembly GCA_039027455.1 of Pseudomonadota bacterium. Taxonomy (GTDB): domain Bacteria; phylum Pseudomonadota; class Alphaproteobacteria; order Sphingomonadales; family Sphingomonadaceae; genus Erythrobacter. Next base: position 8,093 of record JBCCKJ010000044.1, read on the forward strand.
ATCGCCGTGTAGGACGTCGGTCTGGTGGAGCAATTCCTGGTGCAGCGGGATGTTCGTCTTGACCCCTTCGACCACCATCTCCTCCAGCGCGCGGCGCAGGCGCATGATGCAGCCTTCGCGGTTGCGACCGTAGACGATCAATTTGGCGATCATGGAGTCGTAATAGGGCGGGATGGAATAGCCCGCGTAGAGTCCGGAATCGACGCGCACATGCATGCCGCCCGCGGGGTGATAATAGGTCACTTTGCCGGGAGAGGGCGCGAAGGTGAACGGGTCTTCGGCGTTGATGCGACACTCAATCGCATGGCCGGTGAAGCGCAAATCTTCCTGTGCGACCGACAAGGGTTTGCCCGCCGCAATACGGATTTGCTCGCGCACCAGATCGACGCCGGTGATCGCTTCGGTCACCGGGTGTTCGACCTGAAGGCGGGTGTTCATTTCGATGAAATAGAACTTCCCGTCTTCCCAAAGGAATTCGATCGTACCCGCCCCGCGATAGGCCATGTCGCGCATCGCCTTTGAGCACACCTCGCCCATGCGTTCGCGTTCTTCTGAATCGAGCACCGGCGAAGGCGCTTCTTCGAGCACTTTCTGGTGGCGGCGCTGAAGGGAGCAGTCGCGTTCGCCAAGATGGATAGCGTTGCCGTTCCCATCGCCAAACACCTGAAATTCGATGTGGCGCGGATTGCCGAGATATTTTTCGATATAGACGGTCGAATCGCCAAACGCGGCTTTCGCTTCAGAGCCTGCCTGGCTCATCAGCGTTTCGAGCTGGTCTTCGCTTTCGCAGACCTTCATGCCGCGACCGCCGCCGCCCGAAGCCGCTTTGATGATGACCGGATAGCCGATTTCGGCGGCGATCTTGCGCCCTTCTTCGGGGTCGGAGACCGCGCCGTCCGATCCCGGGACGAGCGGCAGGCCAAGGTCGCCCGCCGACTTCTTGGCCATCACCTTGTCGCCCATTGTACGGATGTGCTCGGGCTTCGGTCCGATCCACGCGATATCGTGCGCTTCGACGATCTCGGCGAACTTGGCGTTCTCGGACAGGAAGCCGTAGCCCGGATGAATGGCGTCGCAGCCTGCGACCTCGGCGGCCGAGATTATCGCGGCGTGGTTGAGATAGCTTTCCGCCGCGGGCGGCGGGCCGATGCACACCGCGTGATCGGCTAGGCGCACATGCATGGCGTCGGCGTCGGCGGTGGAATGCACCGCCACGGTTTCGATCCCCATTTCATGCGCCGCGCGGTGGATGCGCAGCGCGATTTCGCCGCGATTGGCGATTAGAATGCGTGAGATGCCCATCAGATGGCTTATCCGATGACCAGCAGAGGTTGGTCGAATTCAACCGGCTGGGCGTTTTCCACCATGATCGCCTTGATGGTGCCGGATTTGTCGGCGGTGATCGGGTTCATGACCTTCATCGCTTCGACAATCAAAAGCGTGTCGCCCTCCGACACGCTGTCGCCCACCTTCACAAAGTTTGGTTTGCCCGGTTCGGGCGCAAGATAGGCGGTGCCCACCATCGGACATTTGAGAGCGCCGGCGGCGTCCGTGCTGTCCGCTGTGGGGGCTTCGGAAACGGGAGCCGGGGCGGCTGCCGCTGGGGCCGGCACTGGAGCGGGAGCCATTGCAGGCGCAGCGATCGGCGCGGCCACCGCGCCACCGCGCGCAACGCGGATCTTGCGGTCGTCGTCCTCAACTTCGATCTCGGTCAGACCGGTTTCGTTGAGCAGTTCCGCCAGTTCGCGCACGAGCGCGCTGTCGATATTCATGCCGGTTTTGGCTCCGGCGGTCGGCTTTTTCTCAGCCATGCATGCCCCTTGTTATTGACCCTCTCAAAGAAGAGTGGCGTGACTATTCACGCGAAATGCGGCTGGCAAGTGGCAATCGGTCACAATTCTCGCGGCCCGTCGCGCCCGCCGCGTCAGCCAATGTCCGACGCGACGTGTTCCAGAGCTAACTTGTAGCTGTTTGGCCCATGCCCCTCAAAGGTCTTTGCAGCGGCCATCCCGATATAGGAAACGTGGCGAAAGGGCTCGCGCTCTTTGGGATTGGAGAGGTGCACTTCGATAACCGGAGTGGTGATCGCGCGCGCCGCGTCCAAGAGCGCAATCGAGGTGTGGGTGTACGCGCCCGCGTTGATGATGATGGCCCTAGCGCCCTCAGCCTGCGCCTCGTGCATCCAGTCGACCAGCATGCCTTCGTGATTGGTCTGGCGCGTATCAACCGCGAGGCCCAACTCGCGCGCGCGATCTTCGAGCATTCCGGCAATGTCATCGAAGGTAGCGGTGCCGTAAATCTCGGGTTCGCGCAGACCCAAGAGATTTAGGTTTGGCCCGTTGAGGACATAGACGAGGTTGCTCATGCGCCATGCCCTTAAACGCTTCGCAACGGCGTGGCAAAATCTAGCCCACCGGGCGCTTGTGGCGGGAAGAAATCAGTCTTCGGTCTGATCGCCTGGCACGCGGACGGTGGCCCGGCGATCGTTTCCAGAGCGCCGATTACTGGTGGCCCGTCGATCTGGCCCGTTAAAGTCGCGCTGCGTCTGGCGACGATCATCGCCCCGGCGATCAGATCGCGCGTTTGAATTCTCGGACTGTGGCATGGTTGCCTCCAGTTTTGCTTCGGTATGCTGCGCGATAAACCCAAAACTGCAAAATTTGGTTAACGCAGCGGGGGCTTAAGCCTTTGGCGTGACCGGCGACCTCAAAGGCGTTACCATCAGGGTTAGGGGGTCCATGCGAACGCACATGTCCACGCACGCACGCTCGGGTGAGCCGTTTTTCTTTTGGATGGCTGTGTTGCTCATCGCCATCGTGGTGAGCGGATTTAGCGTTCTGGCCTTTTCAAGGCCTGGCGGCCCTTTGGAAACCCCTGTTTACCTGCACTTCCACGGCGCTGTCTTCCTGGGCTGGTATGTTTTGCTCGCTGTCCAAGCGCGATTGATTGGAGCTGGGCAAGCGGCGCTGCACAAACGGATGGGCCTTGCCAGCTTGGCGCTTGCGCTAGCGATCGTGGTTGTAGGCTATTTCGTTGTCCGCTTCGCGTTGCTGAAACCGGGCAAGATGATCGCCGGACGCCCCGCAATCATGGGCTGCGTCTTTCCGGTTTGGGATATCATCGATTTCACCATCGCCTACGCGCTAGGCTTTGCAGCCCGCGCAAACAGCGCCGTGCACAAGCGCTTTATGCTGAGCGCGGCCATCCTGATGATTGATCCGGCCATGGCGCGCCTCATTCTTACTCCCGGGTTTCCCGGCAGCTTGATCATGGTGTTTGAAACGGCGTTGTTCGGCGCGATGATCGGGTACGATCTCATCCGCCTTCAGTGGCCACATTGGGCAAGCGTGTTCGGGCTTGGCCTTTACGCGGCCGCGATGACGTTCAAGAGTAACGTCGAGGGTTTCGGTTGGTGGCCCGGCTTTATTCAATCGCTTTTTGCGCTGGGTTAGGGCTTGTGGTTCTCATTGATCGACGCCTTTGACTTTTCCCCACTGTCGCGCGGCGGTGTAGCCGAGGTATCCGGTGCCGAATAAAGCGTAGAGCGGTTCGGGCAGGCCGTTCAGATAGGAGTTCATGCCCTGCGCGATCTCTTGCGCCGCTTCGGGATCGAAGGCCGCCAAAACGCCCATCGGGAGCGCCCACAGTATCATGATGTACATGATGTAGAGAAAGCTGGGCCGGGCGCGGCTGGTCCAGGGGTCTTTCGATTGCGCTTCCGCCACGATGGCTTGCAGGCGCGCTTCGATCAGGCGCATTTCCTGCGTGCCCTCGAGCCTCATGAGCTCC
>JBCCKJ010000045.1:0-11849 GCA_039027455.1 Pseudomonadota bacterium
CGGCATCAGAACCGTGTCGATCACATGGATGAGACCGTTCGACGCTTCGACATCCGTGCCGGTCACGGTCGAGGTGTTGCCCGCCGCATCCGTAAGAACAACCGCGCCATCGACCACAGCAGCGCTGAAGGTACCGCCGCCCACGGTGGTTACGGTGTAGCCCTCGTCCCCGGCGCCAGCGATAGCCTCGGTCAGTGTCGCCGCATCAACCGCGCCTTCGACAACGTGGTATTGCAGGATGGCCGTGAGCGTTTCGGTGTCTTCCGTCGTCAGCGTTTCGACGGTGCCTTCGGGGAGTTTGGCAAACGCGTCGTTGGTCGGCGCGAACACGGTGAACGGGCCTTCGCCGCTCAGAACTTCGCCCAGTTCAGCCGCAGTGACGGCGGCTACGAGGGTCGAGAAGCTCTCATCGCCCACAGCCACTTCGACGATGTTGCCAGCCGCGGTCGCTTCTTCCGCCACGGCGGTTTCGTCAGCGGTGGTTTCTTCGGTGGCTTCACCAGCGCAAGCGGCGAGCGACACGGCGATGGCGGAAGCCATTGCGAACTTAAGGGTTTTCATAGGGGATCCTTAGATTTGCCTGATTAGGAACTGCGATGACCAAGCCGAGTTAGGGTGGCTCGGTCATCACAAATACGAATGGCTCGGACAAAAGGTTGTTCCAAGATCGCGACAAAACGCCATTGGCCGCAGTGCTGCCGGAACCCGAGCTCTCAAATCTCATTGTAGCCTCATGAATTTTGACCCTTCTCGCGAAGCCGGGCTCGAACGCTTGGCTGACTTTCTGCCCCGCGCCGGACACGCTTACGCCAATAGCCGCAACCATGACGACGGCGCGCGAGCCGACAACGCCAAGGCACGGTCCAACGTCTCGCAGCTCTCGCCATGGCTGCACGCGGGTTTGGTCAGCGAGGCGGAAGTGGTCGACGCGGTGCTCGGGCAACACAGCCCCGGCGCGGCGGAGAAGTTCATCGCTGAAGTGTTTTGGCGCGTTTACTTCAAAGGCTACCTCGAACAGCGCCCAAGCGTATGGGCCAGCTATCTCGAAACGCGCGACGCGGCGCTGACCCGCGTAGACAGCAATTCGGGCCTTCGGAAAGCCTACGACGATGCCACGGGTGGCCACACCGGTATTGAGGCGTTCGATCACTGGGCCCGCGAATTGGTCGAAACCGGCTACCTGCACAACCACGCCCGCATGTAGTTTTCGAGCATCTGGATTTTCACCTTGCGCCTCGATTGGGAACTGGGCGCGGATTTCTTCCTCAAGCACCTCATTGATGGTGACGCGGCGTCGAATACGCTGAGCTGGCGCTGGGTGGGCGGACTGCACACCAAGGGCAAGACCTATCTCGCCCGTCCCGACAATATCACCCGCTACACCGCCAACCACCCGCAAGGCCCTCTCGCCGCCGAGGGGTTAGCGGAGGATGCCCCCGCGCTTGAGGAAGACGCCGACCACACCCGCCTCAAGCTGGATTTGCCCGGTCCACTCGGCATCACACAACCCTACGCGCTGCTGCTGCACGACGAAGCGGCGAGCGCGGTTCCGCTCAATCTTGCGCACCCGCCCGCGCTGATCATCGGCGCAGCGCGGCCCGAAGCGCGCTCTCCGGGTCAAGTAGGCGACAAAGCCTCCGCGTTCGTCAGCGGCGCCGTGTCTTCCGGCGTCGAGGCCGCTCACCAAGAGTACGGCGCGCCCGTGGCCATGTGGGCCGAAGGCAAACCTCTAGCCCCGCTGCTCGACGCGGCAGGCATTAGCCAGATTGTCGTGCCCTACCTGCCCGTTAGCTGGACACGCGACGCCTTGATGCCCGACCTTGCCCCCATGATCGCCAACCATCGCGCTCACTTTATTCTCGACGATCTCAATCGCGCGACGTGGCCACACGCCAAGGCTGGATTCTTCGGCGTCAAAAAGCAGATCGAAAAGGTGCTGCGCGACATTGGCCTCACGGGATCTGAACTGTAAGTCGCCCACACCCCCCGCTCCTCCTTACCAAGCCGGCAAGCACAGCGTTTAACCCCATCCTAACCATCGCGACCTACCTCCTGACCCTCAGGAGACTGGGCGGTGCAGACACAATATCCCAACCGGATTGAGGCCACGCTGCTGTTTGACGCGCGCTTTGACGCACTCGACGCCGCCGTGCGCGACTTTGCCCGCATCGCCGAGATGAAATCGGGCGACCTCTACAGCATCCGCGAACATCACCCTGACACCTTCGCGCGGTTGCATCATTCGGGCGACGATTTGACACTCCTCTTCGAACGCCGCGATGGCCCGCCGCACGCCGATCTGTGCGCGTCGGCGCTTCGCTCTCCCATCACCACAATCCTGTCGCCCGACATGGAACACCGCGTGGAGCGAGCGCGTTGCCACATCCGGCTCGAAGCCTCGCACGACGCCCTCAACGCCACCCCCGACGCGTTCCTGCGCCGCATGGAGACGCTGGCGCTGATGGCGCGCGTCATCGGCGATCACCAAAACCCCAGCGCGGTCCACTGGGCGCAATCCGACCAAGTGTTCGAGAGTGAAGCCTTCGAAGCGACCGCCGCGCTCGGCTTTCCCGGACCGTTGGCGATCCACCCGATCCTGTCGGGCAAGCCGCCCGAGGACATCGGCCTACGCACATTCGGCGCGCATCATTGGCTGGGGCGCGAAATCGTGGTGCCACCCACCGCGTTGCCCTGGTCCGCCGCCTACGAGGCCGCGCTGGCGTTTTGCCGTCTCGCCGCCTCACCCGAAGGCTATGTCATCCCCGATGGCGACACGTTCGGACCCTCGCCCGAGGATGGCGAGGAGAGCGGCGAGCTCTGGCGCGTCCACCACCGCCAAGCAGGCCCCTCCGACACCCAAGCCGGCACCGCCCCGGTCTACGAACTCGTCCCGCTGCGCCATGGCGCGTGCGGGTTCATCGCCGAGGACCACGCGCTCCGAGCCCGTTTCGCCTGCGAGCGCCAGCCCGTTTCCGAGCCGCACATCGAGGACGACGAAGTCAGCCACCTCGCCGAGATGGAAGCCGCTTTGGCGCAAGGCAAAGCCGAAAGCGCCGCCAACGCCACCGACGCGGAGACCGCCGCGCTCACCGCGACCCACAGCCTCGCGGGCGATCCCACGGTGTCCGGCCGGGGCCTGCGCGCGCGGGTGTTTGGCGCCAGAGAAGCCTAAGGCCTCCCCAGCTTCATCGATCACATAACCTTGTCGGGGCGCGGCTCGTGCTTGTGCTTGTCGCCTTTGCCAAAATGCCGCTCCAGCCGCTCGGCCAGCGTGTTCGCGGCCCGGCGCGCGGCGTCGTCCACCTTGCCCGCGTGCGCCGTCACACCCAGCGGTTTGCCCCCGCGCGGACGCGCTTCAATCATGCACGTCTTGTCGTCCGATCCGCCCTTGCTTGCGTTTTCATCGGAGACATGAACTTCCAGCCGCGTCAGCCGGTCTTCAAACCGGGCGAGCTTTTGCCGACACACCGCCTCGATCCGTTCGGCCACATTATCCGTCCCCATGACGGAGCTATCGGAATTGAACTGAAACTGCATGGTCATCGGCGATGTCTCCTCTCGTCCATTTTCTATCACCCCCAATGTGGGCGCGCGATGAACGCTGTGCAATCGAAATCGGCGCAAAAAGCGGACAAAAGTGACACCGTGTCACTTTTCCCCGTCTTCGCCATGCTCCTGTAAAAGCTGCATTATCTCGTCATCCGACAGCGTGGACGGACACGGGGGGCCGGGCGAGAATTCGGACGCATGGGGCAAGGACAAGACCCCTTGGTAAGCGCGCAGGGCCTCCAACTCGCCCGGTTCCTCGGGCGTTGGCGCGCCGGTGGCGACGTCTTCGCCTTTCTGCAACGCGGCGAGCAAAGCCTCGAAATCGCGCGCGTGACGTTCCGCCGCTGGCCCCAGCCGCCCGAACAGCGGATTGCCGCCCGGCGAATAGCGCGCAAGCAGCGCGACCGTCAGCCGCTCGTCAAAGCGGCGGTAGGAACCCACCTGCTCGCCCCCGAAATAGACCGGCACCTCCACGCCGTTGAGCGCGCGATCAAGCGCCGCGTGGGCGAGCACATCGTAGGAATGGTGAAACGCCACCTCCCAGGCGAGATCGAAGGGTTTCCCCTTAAGCTTGGACCGCAAACGATAGGCCGACTGGCGCGACTTATGCACCGACTTGGCGGCCTCGGTGACGGAATGCGTCGCGGACAAAGCGCGCAGGAACGCGACCTGCTTGTCCAGCGACCAAGCGTCACGCCGGGGCGTTTTGGCAGGCGCTTTGGCCGGAGCGTCAGCGGGAGGGAGATCGAGGGGCGAGCGCGCGGGAGGATGAGGCATCCGCGAGGGTAGGGCAGATTTTGGGGGAGTAGGAAAGGTTCAGGCGGTTCGCTGGCGAAACCAGTCGGCCAGCTCGTCTTCGGTGAGTTCGCCGGCGGCGAGCGATTGGACCGCGCCTACAGCCTCAATCGGGTCAAAAACCAATTCCGTAGAGTTGAGCGCAAGAAAGGCGCGCGCCAGCACCCAAGCCGTGCGCTTGTTTCCGTCAACAAAAGGATGGTTGCGCGCCAGACCGAAAGCGTATGCCGCGGCGAGAGCGCACAAGTCATCCTCGCCATATTCCCATTTGTTGCGAGGGCGCGAAAGCGCGCTTTCGAGCGCGGACCTATCGCGAACCCCGGATGGACCGCCATGCTCAGAGAGCTGACGATCATGGATCGCAGCGGCCATCGCCGCGTCAAGCCAGACGGGTTCGAGCCGGATGGGCACGGGAAGCTACTTTGCGAGTTCGCGCAGGATATCGCGATCTTCGCGCATTATGCGTTCCGCCACTTCCATTTTCTCCGCGAAGGAAGGATCGGTGGCGGTCAACCGAATGCCATCCGGCGCTTCGGAGACATAAAGCTCATCCCCCGGCCCAACGCGCAGACGGGCGAGCACCTCCTTGGGCAAGATAATCCCGGCGGAATTGCCGATTTTGGTGATCTTGAGCGGCTTGTTCATACAGGCGTTATAACGGCTCGCCTTTAAAGGAGCAAGCCATCGCGCTTTGTGACCCGCCTTAGGAGGAGCGGCCTGCTCCACCCTCGCGTCCTCTTCCGAAGCCCCTGATGGCGCGCCCAGCCGTCGTGGCGCGGCGCTTGAGCGGGAGGGAGAACGTGGGGCGAGCGCGCGGGAGGATGAGGCATCCGCGAGGGTAGGGCAGATTTTGGGGGAGTACGAAAGGTTACTGCCTGTGCCTTCCAGTTTCGACGATCCTTTTGCGCCGCTCTATTGCCAACAGTTTTCTTTCCGTTCTGTGCGGCGCGTTCTTCGGCTCCATCATTTCGATCAGGTCGGAATGTGTTTCAAAGTCGTCGCCGTTAAAAAGAACGTAATAGGCAAGGCGCAAGATTGTCTCACGAAGGTTGTGAATGAGAGCGGAGTCGTTTTTCTCGATCGCGCCCTTATGGACGTACTGATTTCGGAGCGCGTAAGCACGCTTGAGTTTAGATCTCTCAACGAATGCATGCTCTTCTTTTTCGCTAAAGATCATCCTTTCAATAATCGAATCCGTCGAAGTCCGGGAACCCTCGAGCGAGTATAGCGCCTCGGCGGCTGACCAAAACCTCATGAGCCTAAACGGCAGCTGTCCGCTCATCATTCCTTCATTCACCAAGAGGAGCGTTCGTTGCAAAGGGGCATTTAGAGGATGGCTATCGAGCCTATCTAAGACCCGTCTGAAAGTAGGCAGGCTCGCATTGAAAGCATCTGATTTCTTCGGAAGCGATGTCCATTCCTGTTCATTGAAGTCCTGCCTAAACCAGACGTATTTATCGCCCAGATACTTTTGTCTCTCGAAGAAGAAATAATAGGGCCCATGCAGGAGGTGGGCGCTGGGCCTATGCTCCACCCACCATTCGCTTGCACGCCATGATGTGTTTACCACGGCGAAGAACTTCTCAAGCGCTGCGAAGAGTTTCTCCGTAGCTTCGCTTTCTGTCCGTGCCTAAGTAGTAAGTATGAGGTAGCCAAAAAACGGTGGCTTATCCGGGCGAATATCTCCAACCCCTGAGATGAAATGATCTTCAAGCACTAGCCACTTTGGAAGCGACCATGCAGTCCGAAGCCTAACGCTGTCGAACTTTAGCCGAACTGTTTTTGTCCCAGATAACCTTTTGAGCCTAAGCTTAGTCCACATGGTGAACGGCACTTTGGGGCGCCTCAGCAGTTCGTCAGTTCCTTTCGCCACACGAGAGAGCAAATCCTTCTGGGAAACTGTGCCTTTCGTCCGAAGCTCCAAAAAAGAGCGGTAGGAAATTGCCGAAGCGTCCCGAAGTGTCACCTCACTTGGAAAGCAGAAATGACTGGCGAGCAGTTCGAAAAGCTCTCGATGATCGTTGGTAACAAAAGTGATCGATCCCTTGTCGTTTGGATCGGTCGCATCATTCAGGCGCTTCAAGAGCGGATCAGGGCTGTTCCCATCTTTCCATGAGACCCTTGCCGTCTTCTGCACCAAAACTTGAACCTCTCATGTTTAGTCCCGCTAGATAGTTCAACCTGTCATTGATCAGTTCATAATCAAGAAGATATTCAAACCTAAGCCCCTCACCCCCTCGGATTAAACGCCAAACACTCCACCTCGATCGCCGCGCCGATCGCCAGCCCCTTCACCGCCACGGTGGAGCGCGCGGGGTAGCGGCCTTCTTTGAAGAAGGTGCGATAGACGCCGTTGAACGCGTCGAAATCCTCCATATCCGCAAGAAACACAGTGCATTTGAAAATCGCGTCGTGCGTCAGATCGTATTTGGCCAGCGTCTCGCCAATCCGCTCCATCGCGCGGCGCGTCTCAGCCTCGATCCCGCCGGGCTCCAGCCCGCTGCCGTCCGCCGCCGTGCCGAGCTTGCCCGCCAGATACAGCGTGTCGCCCACCTGCACGGCTTCCGAATACGGCGTCGAGCTGCCCTCCAGCGGGCGATATTTGGGCACGGTGGCGGCGGGTTTGGGCGTCAGACGCGCGGTGATCTTGATCTCAAGCTCGCCCTCGGGCGCGTAGAGCCCGTTGGTGCCGATCACCGTCCAGGTGGGGTAAGGCGCTTTGATATAGCGGCTCTTCACTTCCGCCAGAGCGGGCAGCGAGGTCGGTATGTCGCGGTGGAACGAGATGATGTCGATCACATCGTCCCAGCTTGATCCCGCGCGCTCCAAACTCGTGCCGAGATACTGGAACGAGCGATCGTAGGCCTCTTCGCGCGTTTTCCCTTCTTGCGGAGGCCCGAGGATCAGGCCCGACATATAGACGGTGTCGCCGTGGATGACGGCTTGCGAATAGCCGAACTGTTCCTGAAACGCGCGCGCGGCGTCCTCTTGCGGCATGAGCGTTTGCTTGGCGGGCGGCGGCGCGGCTTCATCCTGCGCGCTGTCTTGCGCAAGGGCGGGCGCGCCGCTTGAAAGCGTCAAAGCGGTGGCCATAGCGGCGATCGGTGCAACAATACGCATGGTGAAAACTCCTTATTGGGCCAGACCAGCGCGAGCGCGCGGCCTCAAAACGCGATGTCGGCGCCCGCTTCGACGAATGCGAAGTGGCCGCTTTTCAAAGTGTGGTTGTGGTGGGCGATGATCTGGGCCGCGGGCAGCGCGGGTGTGTCAAAGGTCGTGTGGCCGTCGGCGATCAGGGTGACGGCGATGCCCCGCTCGAACGCGCCCCGCACCGCCGTGTCGACGCAGAATTCCGATTGCATGCCGCCGACGACGATCTCGGTCACGCCAGCTTCGCTCAACGTGTCGAGAAGGTCGGTGTCCTGAAACGCGCTGCAAAAGTGTTTGACGATCACCGCCTCTCCCTCGCGCGGTGCAAGATCGTCGTGGAAGGCGAAACCCTCGCTGTTGCGGGCCAGGGGGGTCCCTTCGCCGCCATCGTGCTGGACGAAGACAACGGGCGCGCCTTCGCGCCGCGCCGTGGCCAGCGCGTGCGACAAAACGCCGACAACCCGCTCGCCCTCATACGGATCGCCATAGGCAAACATGCCCTTCTGGACATCGATGATGACGAGCGCTTTGGTCATTCGAAAGGCTCCCGCTGCGTAGGATGGCGATCCTAGAGGCTCAGGACCAGAAGCACCATCGCCAGCGTGCAGGCCAGCGTTCGCACATGGTTATAGGGCGTCCAGCGCGCAAGGTAGAGGCGCCACATCTCCGCGCCTTCGGGTGTCGCCGGATCGACCGCGTCCAGCCGGTTGTTGAGCGGCACGTTGCCGACCACGGTCACGCCGAACATGCCCAGCGCGTAGACCCCGCCGCCCGCCGCCATCAGCGTCGCGTTTTCCCCGCCAAAGCCCAACAGGCCCAGCGCAAACAGCGCGACGCAGGCGAGACTGCTGGTGAAGAACAGCGGCAGAAAGGCGCTGCGCAGGATCACACGGTTGATCGACTGCATGGCGCGCGCGCCCGCTTCCTCGCCCAGCTCCGCAAAGGATCGCATCGCGAAAGTCGAAAATGTGAAATAGACCCCCGCCATGATCCCGGCGGACACCGCCGAAAACCAGACAAGGGCCGGTATGATGAGGTCCACGAAGCCCCTCCCCCAGTTCCGCTGACCCGTTGCCCTCATCCTGCCAGCTTAGCCGTCGATCTCCAAGCCACGCGCTTCTGATCGAGCCAAAAATATGATATTGCTGGCAAATTCGAGAAGGAGAAAGCTATGGCGGGCGGACTGGCGATTGTCTTGAGCGGTGGGGGTGCCAAGGGAGCGTTTCAGGTGGGCGCGCTCGACGCGTTGATCCGCGAAAAAGGGGTCAGCTTTGAGACCGCGGTCGGCACGTCGACCGGCGCGATCCAGGCGGCGGCGGTGGCGCAGGACGATATCGGGCGGCTGGTCGATTTCTGGCGCGGCCTAACCGGCAACAGCAGCATCTATCGCAAGCGCGGCGGGGCTCTGTGGGCGGTGCTGACCGGCAAGGATTCGATTTACTCGACCCGGCCGTTGCGAAAACTGTTCGAAGAAATGTACGACGACGAGGCGATCCGCGCGACGGGCAAGAACCTGCGCCTCGCGGTCGTCAACCTCACCAATGGCGAGCTGCGGATCGTGGGCGAGAACGCCAACGGTATCGCCGACTGGGTCTACGCCAGCTCAGCCATGCCCGTGTTTTTCGAACCGCTCGAGACGCGCAGCGACACCGGTCTGACGGAGCAATGGGTCGATGGCGGGGTGCGCGATGTGACCCCGCTCGACGCGGGGCTCGCCGAACGCCCGCGCGCGCTGCTGGTGATCCGAGCGGGCGCGCGGCCCGATCCCGACAGGGTGAAGAAATACGACAACCTGCTGGAGATTGCGCTGCGCTCGGTGGACCTGCTTTCCCGCGAAGTGTCCGAGAATGATCTGAAGAATGTCGACCTCATCAACTCGCTGATCCTGGTACGCGACCGCCAGCGGCAAGACCTGCTGCGCACCGGCCTCGACACCGCGACGATCAACGGGATCATGCGCCGGTTTGACGATCTGGTGAACCGCTATCGGCTAGTCCCGATCAAGGTGATCGAGCCCGAAAGCGACCTCTACGACACGCTGGATTTTGTGCCCGAACTGCTGGAGCAGAATATCCAGCGCGGGCGCGAGGCGGTGCTGTCACGGTGGGACGAGCTGGCGGCGTTTCTGGGGGTTGCGGGGGATTAGTGCGGCCGAAACGTAAGCTCAGCTCTTGGTGTAAATCGCATTCAGTTTAAGCATGTGGGTGCTCGTGGCGATGGGGCGGGGTTAGACTTCAGCTGTCGCTAGAGTTCTTACCGCCATTAGTGCTTGCTCCATTCCAATCATTGCCGAAGTCTTGCGGTTTTCAGTGTCCTCGCTCTGCTTTGGCATACCGCACGTCTCAAGGTCATATTCGACACATAGATTAGCTAGGAATTCAGCTAAGGTGCCAGTCATCGTTGATTGAGCATTCTGGAAATTGCGCCCATGCGCGACGTCATTCCTTGAATCGACAATTCTGCGTGCGAGCTGGGGGATTTCATTAGCATCACCGTCGTTAAGTGTCTGATTGAGTATGACTTCCAAGCGGCTCCGTGGACTTGTACGGCGAAGAGCGCCTAGTGCCGCCTTTATAAAATGCAGTTCGATCGTAGGTTCGACTTCGCTTGCTGCATTCACCATCAGCGCAATTGTTTCTTTGGAAAGCTGACTTGGTGCCTCGAGTTCTTTCAACGATTCCACGCCAGCCATAAGGATGGGGAGTAGTGTCGGATCCTGCCGGTCTTCTAGTCGTAAAAACGACAGGCGTGTTGCCGCCCTAAAGAATCTTCGCTTATCGGATTTCTGCAGCCATGCCTTGAAGACTTGCTGAAACTTCTTTCTTTCCTTCCACCTCGAGAATGGAACGTAGATGGGGTGGATGTCTAATTGGCGGCCAGCGGTCTTACGAATTTCGTTGGGAAGATAGACGCTGGCTGCAGGCCATCCCTTCTTGAACTTTGAGAATGACAGTGCCTTAACGCGAAGATCACTTGTGGCGACTTGATCGAAAAACCCCTTGATCCTCCAGACCCTATCAAGCGCATCATCTATCGACACTGGATTATCAAAAGTGATGGACACAGTCGGACACAACTTGATCTCAAGCCCGGTCCATCCAAAGCCACTGTGACTCTGTGTATGAGTAACTCTTATCCTCATGTCTTCGATCTCGAAGTCGAGATAAGTCTTCGACCGATGGATGACGTAAATGTCGAAAGGGTCGTTTACGTCGCTTTTAAGTCGCGAAGCACGTGGAGGTTTCCAAGCGCTCTTTCGGATATGTTTCAGAACCTCGCGCTTCCGTGGCTCTTGCCAAAAGCTGAGCCATTCGATTGTGTCATAAACAAAGAAGTTCTCGGCGCCTTCAAACTCAAAACTAAGACTTGAAAGCGTTCGATCTTTTCTGAGGTTTTCAGCGCCAACAATGACTACGTTCGGATATATTTCGCTCGTATAGAAACCAGCCCTTTTCCCCGATGCCAAACCAGGCATCGAGCTCGACTTATTTAGAGCGTTGTGAAGTAAAATCTGAGAACCGCGCCGGTCCACAACTTCAAGTTCGAACCAGCCGACTTCGTCGCCGTCAAAGTGATGGAATCCTTCAGAGGTCAAAGAAACCTTCGTGTCAGAACCATCAAGATGAATATAGCCTGCCAGATCGCCACCCGTCTTTAGGATGGGCAAAAACTGATTCTCGCTTTCTAACTCAGCGAAGCTTTTCATCACCCCTCCGGCAAATACAGCTTCTTGCCCTTCTCTTCATACACCCGGCTCATCTCTTCCATACCCGCTTCCGCGTCCGCCACCGCCTCGGGCGAGGTTGCGGCGAGGAAGCTGTCGGGGTCGTTGTTCTGCTTGGCGGCAAAGTCGCGCACTTCCTGGCTGATCTTCATCGAGCAGAATTTGGGCCCGCACATCGAGCAGAAATGCGCCGTCTTTGCGCCTTCGGCGGGCAGCGTCTGGTCGTGATATTGCTCGGCGGTGTCGGGATCGAGGCTCAAGTTGAACTGGTCGCGCCACCGGAATTCGAAGCGCGCCTTGGAAAGCGCGTCGTCGCGCACCTTGGCGGCCGGGTGCCCCTTGGCCAAGTCCGCCGCGTGGGCGGCGAGCTTGTAGGTCACCACGCCCACTTTCACGTCGTCGCGGTCGGGCAGGCCGAGGTGCTCCTTGGGCGTCACGTAGCAGAGCATCGCGGTGCCGTACCACCCGATCTGCGCCGCGCCGATGCCGGACGTGATGTGGTCGTAGCCCGGAGCGATGTCGGTGACGAGCGGCCCGAGCGTGTAGAACGGAGCCTCGCCGCACGCCTCCAGCTGCTTGTCCATGTTCTCTTTGATCTTGTGCATCGGCACGTGGCCGGGGCCTTCGATCA
>JBCCKJ010000046.1:0-11607 GCA_039027455.1 Pseudomonadota bacterium
CCCATCGCCCAACGCAATCGCGTCCACACCTGACGCTAACGCTGCCACACCAGACGAGTTGGTCGCGAGATAGGTCGTGCCGCTCGAAGACAGCGCTTCAAGCTGACCCACCGTGGCGGCGTCGGTCGCGGCCGTGCCGTCTACTACATTAGTGATCCGTCGGCCCAACACGTCCGTTCCCACTGAAACAGTGTTCTCCTCATCCGCGACTGAGCCGAAACCAAGCGCAACCGAGCCCTCTGCCGATGCGTTCGCGGCAAAGCCGAGCGCTGTCCCGGTAGAACCGGCCGCCTGTGCGACGAAGCCGAGCGCTGTGCTTCCCAATTCAGAACTGTTGGCACCGGTGCCGATCGCAATCGAACGTTCACCACTCGCGTTCGCTGAGTTACCAAGCGCAATCGAGTCCAAACCAGAGGCTGTCGGGATGGTCCCAGTCGAATTAACCGCGAGGTAGGCGTTCGCTCCAGCGACCCCGACCAGAGCAGAGTTAAGCTGGCCCACAGTCGCTGCATCGCTATCATCCACCCCATCGCTCACATTGATTAGGCGGCGGGTCGTAAGCGGGCGAGTTTCGTTCACGCTGGTTTCGGGGTCATCGATAATCTCGACACTGCCAAACGAAACCGTATTCGCTTCGTCAGTGTAGGACTGAAAGCCGATCGCCACGGAGCCATCGGCCGATGCAACCGAGTTGTTGCCAAGTGCCACAGAGCTTCCCCCTGTCGCTTCGGTTCCCTGACCAACGGCTATAGCGCCGATGCCACTTGAAGTGGATGCGCGGCCGATTGCAATGGCGAACGCTGCGTCGGCAAGAGAAGTGTCGCCAACCGCGATTGTATCGCTGGAAACGGCACCAGCCCGACCGCCGATAGCCACCGCATCGAAGCCCGATGCCGTGGCCTCATAGCCTAGAGATGTCGCACGAGCGGCGTTAGCCGTAGTGCCCACCCCAACAGCCGTGGAGTTATCACTCGACGCATTTGCGTTTCCACCAATAGCGACCGCTTCGTCGCCAGTGGCGCTGGCCGCCGTGCCGGTCGAATTGGCGACAAAATAGTCGCTGCTGGCGAAGCTTGCCGCGTTCAGCTGAGCAACCGTTGCTGCGTCGCTGTCGTCCACGCCGTCGGCGACGTTGGTGATGCGGCGCGTGATGGCGGCGTAGGACTGGTCGCCATCGGATAGGTCTGTATCGACAAAGGCAGCTCGGCCAATTGAGATGATGTTACGCTCATCAGCAATTGAATCGCTGCCAAGTGCGACGCTCTCGTCCGCGCCGCTAAGTGTTTCAGCGTCCCAGCCAATGGCGAACGAGCCCTCGGCGTTTGTCTCGGCTCCCACACCCAAAGCGAGTGTTTCATCTTCACGGGCAACAGCTCCTGCACCAATGGCAATCGCGTTTGTACCAAGGGCGTTGGCCGGGTTCGCACTACCCCCGTCAATATCGATCTGAGCGATAGACGCATTGGCAGCGATCGCATTCAGCTGACCGACAGTGGCCGCGTCGGTATCGTCTACACCATCGGACACGTTCACGAGGCGGCGGGTTATGGCCTCGACGTCATCGCTGGGTTCATCGGGTGTCCCCTTATCGTCGAACGCACGACCGATGGAGACCGTGTTCGCAATATCCGCAACAGAGTTGGCGCCAAGCGCGACCGAGCCCTGCGCTTCGGCGCGCGAATTAGCCCCCAACGTGATGGCCTCGTCAGCGTTTGAGACGGAACTTCGACCAATGGCGACGCCGCCCGCGCCATCCGCGCTAGCGCTACGCCCGAACGCAGCTGAATTGGCTCCGAAAGCCTCGGCTGCAGCGCCGATCGCTGTTCCGCCCTCTTCCCTCGCGGCTGCGCCAGCGCCCAGCGCTGTGCTGTTGGAGCCGCTTGCGATAGATGATCGACCTATAGCGATGGCTTGCGCACCCGTTGCGCTGGCAGGGGAATCGGTGGAGTTTACAACCACAAAATCGCTGCTGGTGAAGGTGGCTGCTTTGACCTGCGCGACGGTTGCTGCGTCGCTGTCAGCAATACCGTCCCCGACGTTGGTAATGCGGCGGGTGATGGCGCTTGTGTCGTCGCTGGTGTCGTCCGGCGTGCCGCCATCATTGAAGGCGCGGCCAACCGAGATGACATTGCGCTGTGCGGCGACAGAGTCGGTGCCAAGCGCTACGCTCGAGTTGGCGCCGTCAAGTGTTTGGGCATCCCAGCCGATGGCAAACGAGCCCTCTGCATTCGTCTGTGCACCAACCCCCAATGCCAACGTTTCGTCTTCGCGAGCTATGGCTCCCGACCCGATTGCAATGGAGTTTGTGCCAGCAGCGGTGGCGATGTTCGAATTGCCGCCATCGATATCGATTTGTGCGAAGGTAGCACCCTCGACCGCTGCGGTCAGCTGACCGACGGTGGCCGCGTCTGTGTCCGCCGTTCCATCCGCGATGTTCACAAGCCGGCGCTGAGTGGTGCCGTTGCCAAAGGAAACCGTCTGCTCCTCATTCGCGACGGATTCCGAGCCAATCGCAATGGCGTTAACCGCGTTCGCGAGGGCTTCGTTTCCGATGGCAAGAGCGCCTTCGGCGAGCGCATCGGCGTCATGCCCAAACGCCGAACTGTTAAGCGCCGTGGCGCGCGCGCGGTTGCCAAGCGCAGTGGAGTCAGACGCTTCGGCGGAAGCCAGGTCACCGACAGCCGTCGCGTTGCCACCCGACGCGTTGGCCTCGTCGCCGATGGCTATGTCGCCAATGGCTGAGGCGGTCGCTTCTACCCCAATAGCCAGGCTTCGCGAAAAGGTAGCGACCGCGTTGTTGCCGATCGCAATTGCCTGCTGGCTGTTGCCCACCGCATTTCGACCAATGGCCACGCTGTTGGAGCCCAGGGCTTGCGCGTTGTTGCCGAGAGCCGCTCCGCTGCCCCCAGACGCTTGTGAGTTTGCGCCAAGCGCGATCCCGACATTGCCCGTGGCGCTGCTGTTTTCTCCGATCGCGACGGCGTCGTTGCCCGTCGCGCTGGCGGCGGTGCCGTCTGAATTGATCGAAACAAACGTGTTCCCGCCAACGGAAAGGTTGTTGATCGCGGTGTTGAGCTGACCGAGATTAACGGCGTCCGTGGTGCCGGTGGCATCCGCTACGTTGACGATCCGCCGCTCCGCGCCTGGGGAGCCCACCGAAACGGTGTTTGCGACGTCGGCGACCGAATTGGAGCCCAAAGCGACCGCATCGGTGGCGGTCGCCCGCGATCGCTGCCCAATCGAGATTGCGCTATCCTGGTTTGCGGTGGCTGAAAGGCCGATTGCGATCGTCTTTGAGGCACCAGCCGTCGTGATAGCGCCGATAGCAACGCTGGATGAACCTACCGCCTGCGAACCTGAGCCAACCACAACTCCCGACACACCCAAAGCGACTGCACTTCTCCCGACCGCAACGGCGCTCGCCGCTTCAGCGCTGGCTCCATCGCCAAAGGCTGCCGCGCTTTCAGCGGTTGCCTGTGCGGCGTCGCCGACAGCCGTAGTTGCTAGCCCCGTCGCATCTGCGGAGTTCCCCAGCGCGACGCTTCGCTGACCGCTCGCTACCGAGAATCGGCCGATTGCAACAGCCTCGGAGGCTGTGGCGTCTGTGCTGCGGCCGATGGCGATGGCATCGCTCACGGTCGCCTCAGCCGAAGGGCCAAACGCAATCGTGTTGCCAGCGGAAGCCACTGTGTTTGAGCCAAAAGCAACACTCGCACCGCCTGTAGCGCTGCTGTTCTCTCCGATGGCGACTGCCTCATTACCCGTGGCGCTGGCCGCGGTGCCGTTTGAATTGATCACCACGTAATCGGTGACCGCGCTGAGCTGCCCCACGGTCGCCGCGTCACTGTCATCGGCACCATCGGTGACGTTGATAAGGCGGCGGGTTCGGGCGGCGCGAGTTTCGTTCGCGCTCGTGTCGGGATCATCGACAATCTCGACGCTTCCGAAAGACACCGTACCCGATTCGTCGGTGTAGGAGAGGAAGCCGATCGCTACTGAATCATCTGCAATGGCCTCGGCCGTATTGCCGAGTGCAACCGAGCTTTCGCCAGTCGCCCCACTTCCTTGGCCGATAGCGATAGCCGTCAGGCCATTGGCGGAAGCGGTGCGACCGATGGCTATGGCGAAGGTGTCGTCAGCAATTGCGTTGTCGCCAAGCACAATGGTATCGCCGGCTGCCGCGTTCGCCTCCGTGCCGATTGCAATCGCGTCAAATCCGCTCGCTGATGCGTTAAGCCCGATGGCCACGCTGCGCGCTTGCGAAGCGCTGGCGGCGTCACCGATGGCGATGGTTGAAGTGGCCGAGGAAGCGGAGCCAACGCCTATTGAAACCGCGCCCAGACCACTGGCGTTCGCGCTGCTACCCAACGCGAGGCTGTCTTCCTGGCTTGCGGAAGCGCCGAGCCCGATCGTGGTCGAGTTGGTCCCCGTTGCGGCGGCGCTTGCGCCCACTGCGGTGCCTCCGGTGCTGGCGGAACTGGAATTGCCAAGAGCGGTCGCGTTGGAATCGCCTGTTGCGCTCGCATTTGGTCCGCAGGCGAGGTTTGTAGCCTCGCCGTCATCATCCGCGCCGCCGGTCGTGTCGACATTGGAGTCGGCGTTGCCATCGTCGTTCGTGTCGAGCAGGCAGGTTTCCGCCCGCGCGTCTTCGGACGTGGCGGCGGCCATACCGGCAAGGCCAAAAGCGACAGCTGTCGAAAGCAGATACTTGGTTTTCATGATTCAATTTTCCCCCGGACTTACGTTTTCAAGGGCGCTTTGTGGGCGCGATACGCAGGGGCTAGGGAGCCAAATGTTAAGAGAAAATCAGGCTCGGCGGCGAAGTGCGCAGATTGAGACTCTCGTCCCAAAATATAGAGACGCAGAGACAAAAGTGGGCGATAGAGGTTCCTGGCTGACGCACCCCAGACGCCTAGTCTGTGTGTAAAAGAGGCTGCTAAAGCGCTTCGAGTTGTCAGCTCCAGCGTAAGAGCGGAAACGTCCGCCACAAGGAGCGAGAAGTGAGAGAGGCCAGCGAAAAGCTGCAAGCCATCCGCATAGACACGCGGACCCTTTCCCCTGAGCTAGCGCTGCAAACCATGCGCAGCGTTTCCGACGGCACGCACACTGTCTTTCCGCTCCCCAGCAATCCTCCGAAAGTTGGGCTGAACGGTGATCTATGGGTGCTGGAAAGCCTTCACGCCGCCAAGGACTATGGGACCAACTGTCGCATATTCCGCAAGTCAACATCTGGCCCGACAATCGCTGTGCGGTACCGCATCATGCGGGAGGGGCGACTTAACGGCGTCTTGGGCGAACAGAGTATCTCGCTGAAGCCGGGCGACCTGTTCGTCAGCAGCTATAACACACCCTATGCCTTAGATTTAGAGGATTTCAGCGGGGACATCATTAGTATGTCGGCGGCGTCACTAGGACAGGAACGAGCCAACAAGGTCGGTTCCCATGTTCTTCGCGTCGGTGATCCCGAGACCCGGATCATAACCGGAGCGATCAAGGGCTTCTTCGAAGCTTTGGACGATGTCGATATCGCTACGGCGAACCGGCTTGCGACCATGCTGCGGGGAACACTCGAACGGCACATGGACGCGCTCGCGCCTGAATCGGAATCGTCCTCTGGGACGGCGCGCGACCCAATTGGTCCCATGCTTCAGTTTATCGATGAGCATCTGAACCATCAGGATTTGGGCATCGAGATAATCTTGCAAGCTTTCCCAACGTCACGTGCGGTCATCTACCGCAACTTTGAAAAATTCGGCGGGGTGAACCGTTACATTTTCAAGAGGCGGCTTGAGCGCGCTTTGAGTGTCTTGGTGTTTGATCGGCACGATATCTCGATTGGCCAGATTGCCAAAGATCACGGCTTTCGCGACCAAGGCCACTTTTCCCGGGCTTTCAAGAAACACTTTGGCGTTACGCCAAAAGACGCGCGATCGTCCTTCTCCCAAGATGAGATGGCTGAGGACGTTGGAGGCGATCTACCCAGCGCATCGGGCCTACTGATGCGCGAGCTGCTCGACCGCTCGGGCCATGTGTGAGCGAAGGCTAAACTGCGATACTCGAATGTCCGCTTTCACCCCCAAATTCAGAAAGAAATGGCCCTCTACGTAAGCTTCGGAAGCGGATTTGTTGCGAGAGCAGGGGCATTCAATCCGGGGCCTTAATGGGGGCTTGTCATAAACGGCTAACAACATAAGATATGTAAAACAGCAGCTTAGCCTAATTGCACGGTTCCCGTAAGCGCACCATTTGGCTGCCCCGACCCTAAAGCGCGGCCGCCGGTTGCCTCTCGAACTCCAGCTTTTCCCAGATGCCCTTGTCAGCTTGTCCACGGCAGGCGAGAAACTCGAGCTCGGCTGGATTGCAGGCAATCACGGCGTTTGTCGTCGCGCCGGAATTGTCTTCAGCAAAGCGATTGATGCTCAGGCGCCCATCGCCGCGGTCCGCGAACAAGGCTTTCATCGATTGAACTGTGTGCTCATCGCTTTGTGAAAGAAGTGTGTTCATCCGATCAAAGCGATTATGCGTGCTGGGAGAAAGGTCGGTTTCGCGCGCTGTGTTGGGATCAAACAGGCAGTGGTTGGTCCGCGCCAGTGGCCCGTCCTCGGTTGTGCGCAAGAAGGCGGTTTGAGGGGTCTTCTCCCACTCGATCGCGCCATCCTTATCACCCACCCAGTAGGTGTGCGCTCCCGCCACACCTGTTTGTTCCACGACCGCGCTGGCTGCGGCGCGCGTTTCTTCTGAAAGCGCCCGATGAAGCAGCGACAGATAAGGCACACCGACTTTCGCGCCGAAGGTCTTGAGGTTGGTGGTGCCGACCGTCACGCCGTGCTGGTTCATGCCCATAAGCGTGAGGCATCCAGCGCAGGTCACTGTCCAGGTTTCGGGTCCTTCATCAGGTAGTCGATGAAGCGCGATGACGTATTGAACATCCGGCCCGTTCAAGTCCCACGTCTGCCCTTGCAGAGCGTGCCCGTTGGCCGAGAGACTGGGCGGGACAAGGGCAACGGTGCAGCCTTCGTCCTCCACCACAACGGGATCATCAGGATAGGCGATGATGTCGCGCACATCGGTCATATTGGCGGTCGTGAACAGGCGCACCGGGTCAATCCCAGCGCCTTCGGCAAGGCCCATATGTTCGGCATACCCAGAGGGATCAAAGCCGCGAACCGTTTCAAGACAAGCGGATCCTGCCTCAAAGAGCCGGTCGGTACCTTCGTGTACCGTGTCGCGCAAATAGGTTTCGACCGCGCTTACGCGATCCGCCACAAAGGGGTGGATCATGTCGCGGAAATGGGCTCCGTACTGACGACCCATCTCATGCGGGGAGCCGCTTACGGTGAGTTGCGGAAGGTCGAAGCCCATCGCGTCTATCCTAATTGCTTTCGTCGCGCCCAGACATGGCGGCGCCCTTTGGATTGCGCAAGGGTTCGACGTTTTGCTGGGCGATGTTCACCGAGGTGTCTGGATTCAGATCATCGCGTGGATCGGTGAGATGTCCGGCTGGAAAGCGCACTGAACGGATTGTCTCTGGTCGATCCAAGCACAGTTTGTGGTTGTTGTCGCCATCACCAAGGTCGCCAAGCGCGAAGGGTGTGATGACCGTCTGGCCTCCGTTTTCCTCATCGATCACCACTTCGTACAGGCGCGCCTCCGCTCCGTCCGCCGCCTCGCCGGATGGCTTTGTGACGCCGCCGGCCCACGTCACTCGGATGATTTGCTCGGTTCCTTGCGGGCATCCAGAGCCGCCGCCGAACGGGATACCGGTTGCTGACCGATCGAGCGTCCATGCGTCGCGCGGGACACTTTGCGCCAACACAATACTGGGGCCGTCTTCTAGCGGCGTGACAGGCACCTCCGCTTCCTTGAATGTCACCGCGCCATCCAGGGATACGATGTTCCCGACTATCCGAACGCTCGCCGGTTGGTCCTCGCCGTCTCCAAACTCTCCGGCCAATAAGACGGTGCGCAGCTCGTCCGGATCATTGGCTGGAGCCAGCGTCAGGCAGGTGACCGAACCGACTGCGCCCGATCGCTTGGTTATCTCGAAGTCGCCCGGATCGAGAGTTGAGACATCGACTTCGTGCGAGAAGATAACCGGCATGCCATCTTTCCCGCCAGCGCCTTCGCAGACCACTCGGTCGCTGAGGAATTCTGGTAATCCGTTATCTAGGCCAAAGAAGGCTGAAAGGAGTTCGGCTCTTACGCCGTTTGCGTCGACTCGCGCTGATACATCGGTGGTGGTCGTGTCGGTCTGTTCGTAGCGATCGTACACCCGCTCATAGGTTAGCGCGTAGAAGAGGTTTTGACCGCGGCGCGTCTGACTCAGCGCGAACAGCCCGCATGCGACGACCAAAAGCAAAGCGGCCAGGATCAGGTTTCGTCTAGACATCCCCCGCTTGGCGTCCTTCTAAATCTAGCCCATCCCGACTGTGCGTAGGTGGTAGCGGTGATCGCCAAGCTGCGCGTCGTACGCAATCAAGCGCTTGTGATAATGGCTGACGCTCAATTCATCCGTCATCCCGACGCCGCCATGGGTTTGAATAGCCGCCTCGCCGATTGAGCGACCAAGCGACCCCACTTGGCCTTTCAGCACGGCGATATCGCGCGAGGTTGCCGCCCCCGAATTGGCGAGCGCGGTCGTGTAGGTGAGAGTGGAGAGGGCCTTGGTGTAAGCCATCTTCATATCGGACAGGCGGTGCGCGACGGCTTGGAACATCATGATCGGTTTCCCAAATTGCTTACGGGTCATCGCGTAGTCGCCCGTCAGCGAAAGCAATGCGCCCATAGCGCCCACCGCTTCAGCCGATTGTGCGATAATGGCGTTGGCAAGAATGCCCGCGAGCGCCTCGGTCGCGTCTTCGAGCAGCACGCTTTCTTGACCAACCGCTGCGTTGTCAAAGCGGACTTTGGCGGTGCTTCGTCCGTCAATCGTCAGGTACGGGCTGGCTGTGACGTCAGGAGAGTCTTGCGGGATTAGGAAAAGCCCGATTGGGCCGTCTTGGCCTATGCGCGCCGCCACAACGAGAGCGTCCGCTTCCGCTCCGGCGATGACCAAACGCTTCTCACCAGAGATCGTAAACCCATGTCCGTTTGGGCTTGCCGTGGTCCGGATCATGTCGGGGGAACTGGTGCCCGTGCCTTCCTCATAGGCGAAAGCGGCTAGCCTCTCACCAGCGGCTAATTTCGCAATCCATTCGTCCGCTATGGAGGCCTCGCTTGCATCCAGCGCAGCCCCAGCAAGTAGGATTGCGTGGATGTAAGGCTCAATGACAAGGTGCTTGCCCAGACCACCGGCGAACGCGACGCAATCCGCAATCGATCCGCCCAGTCCGCCGCGTTCCTCGCTAAACGGAAGGGCCAAAAGCCCCAGCTCAGCGAACTGATCCCACACGGACGCCGACCATGGATCATCGGATCGCACGAGGGCTTGCCGCGCGTCGAAATCGTAGCTCTTCTCCAGATAGCGCGCCACGCTGTCGCGCAGCATTTCCTGTTCTTGCGTGAAGGCGAAATCCATCGATCAGGCCTCCATCGCGACGGTGCGAGCTATAAGGTCTCGCTGCACTTCGTTGCTGCCCGCGTAAATCGAGGCCGCGCGGCTGTTGAGGTAGAGCGGCATCGCGATGAGATCGAATTCGCTGCCCAGGGGTTCGACGTTCGATCCAACCCGTAAGGCTTCGACCTGCCGCGCTAGGCCATCGACGCCGGATAGGCGCGCCATCAGGGTGGAAATATCCTGCAACAGCTCGGAGTTGATGGTTTTGTTCATGGAAGGAAAGGCGGGGTCCTGGCTAATCGGATGCCCAGCAATCGCCAGTTTTTCCATATGGCCCAACGAGGCGATGCTCGCTTCGAGCGCGCCAATCTCGCTTTGAAAGACGGGGTCGTCCGCTAACACTCCGCCAAACGGCGATGGGCTTTGAGCGGCCGCCTCGCGGGCGCGCTGCGAGTAGCGCATAAGCGTGGGGCTCGCCGCGGACCCGCCGCGTTCATGCTTCAAAAGGTGCTTGGCGACGGTCCAGCCATCGTCCTCTTCGCCCACGCGGCCCGATTGCGGCACGCGGACATTGTCGAAGAACACCTCGCATTGTTCGGGGAAGCCGTCGAGGCCGTAGATAGGCCGGACCTCCATCCCGGGATAATCCATCCGATCTAGCAAAAGGAAGGTAATGCCTTGCTGCTTCCTCCCCTCGTTATTGGTCCGCACGAGCATGAACATGCGGTTCGCGTGGTGGGCGTAGGTGGTCCAAATTTTGGAGCCGTTGATGATGTAATCGTCGCCATCCGGTTCCGCGCGACAGCTCAATGAGGCAAGATCCGAGCCCGAGTTTGGCTCTGAATAGCCCTGCGCCCAGAAATCATCCCCGTTGAGAATGCCCGGGAGATATTTCTCTTGCTGTTCTTTGGTGCCCAGATCGATCAGCAACGGCCCGACCATGCCGAGGCTTTGGGGAAGAAGCGGCGGCAGGTCCGCTTTGCGATACTCCTCGGCGAAGATGAAACGTTGCTCGACGCTCCAGCCAGTCCCGCCATATTCGACTGGCCAATGCGGGGCCGCCCAGCCTTTTTCGAAAAGGATCTTGTGCCATTCCATGCACTCTTTGAAGGGCGCGAAGACGCTGGTCGTCTTGCGCCCGGCCTCTCGGATAGCGGGCGTCGGAGCCGTGGCGAAAAACTCCGCAACTTCGGCGCGGAAGGCCTCGAGTTCGGGCGAGAATTCGACGTTCATTGTGGTCTCTCCGTACAGGGGTAAGGGCCCCTTAAGTCAGTATGTACATACCCGACAGGCGTGTTTGCGAAAGCCCAATTGATCCTAGAAATTCTACAAGCGTTAACGGCGGTGTTTGTGATCACGGTTTGCCCGGCACGCCTCCGTCGAACACGTTTATGGCGCGGTTGAAGGGAGCTGCGTTCTGAGCGTCGTAGTCCGATGGCTTGAAGCTTGTTTCGTCCCACAGGACACTGGCCTCGGAGGAGGTGAGTGTGGTCTCAAGACTGGCTTTTGCATCGCGGGGCAGCTCGGCCCATTCGCGCCGCAGCGCTTCAAGGCACCAAACGCGATAGCGCGATGTCGGCACGCTCGCATAGCGCGCATCCTGAACCTCAAGTGCGTAGCGATCCGCGCCTTGCGACCACGCCGCCGCGTTCTGGCTATGCTGCGCTAGGGTCGTCTCGCACACTTCGCGCAGGAAAGCGACGAGCGGCGCGTCCGCGGTCTCGATTAACTCGCCGTCCAAATCTGAGTGCGAAAGCCCCCACATCTGCGCCACCCAGGCGAAGACGTGCGGGCCTTTCTGCCGCATGATTTCGGATGGGGTGGGGTCCTGTCCAAAATGCCGGAACATCGGTCCCAGCATTCCAAAGTCGGCGATAGTAGGCCGATTCCCTAAGAGAAATGGGCGCTGAGAAAGGATAGCCTCCATGCACGTCAGCGCGTTCACATAGGTTGCGTCCGCATGGGCGCGTGAAGTGTCATCGACCCCATCGTTCTTTACGAACCCGCCGAGCTGACGTTTCACCATCATCCGCCGCCCGACAAAGCGTGGCACTTTGAGCGCTTCTTTCACCTGCTCTTCGTAGAGGATTTCCGAAGCGTATTCGCGGTCG
>JBCCKJ010000047.1:0-11449 GCA_039027455.1 Pseudomonadota bacterium
CAGCATACGACGCACATCGGGGTGCACAAAAATGGCATCGGCTTTCTGCTCAGGCTCCGCCGGTCCGGTGAGCGCGCGGCCCTGACGGCGATCGAGCGCGTAGGTCACAGCGTTCTGATAAGCGACCTCGGCTTGCGCCAGACCTTGCATGCCCACACCCAGACGCGCGGCGTTCATCATAACGAACATGGCGGCAAGACCGTTGTTCTCTTCGCCGACCAGCCAGCCCGTGGCGCCGTCGTAGTTGAGGACACAGGTTGCGTTGCCGTGGATGCCCATCTTCTTTTCGATCGAACCACACGAAACGCCGTTGCGTTCACCCGGTTCACCATTTTCGTCCAGGACGAATTTGGGAACGACAAAGAGCGAAATACCCTTTGAACTGTCCGGCGCGCCCGGTGTTTTCGCCAGGACAAGGTGGATGATGTTGCTGGTGAGGTCGTGCTCACCGGCAGAGATAAAGATCTTTGTGCCGGTGATCGCGTAAGAACCGTCGCCGTTGGGTACGGCTTTGGTGCGGATCATACCGAGATCGGTGCCGCAATGCGGTTCCGTGAGGTTCATCGTGCCTGACCATTCGCCCGAGATCATCTTGGGCAGATACATAGCCTTCTGCTCTTCGCTACCGGCGGCTTGAAGCGCCGCTGCGGCGCCGCTGGTAAGGCCGGGATACATGGCAAAAGCCTGATTGGCGGTGCCGATATACTCTTCAAAGGCGAAGCTGAGCACGTGTGGGAGTCCCTGTCCGCCGAATTCCTCGGGGCCACCAAGGGTGGTCCAGCCCGCGTCGACGAGTTGGGCGTAAGCTTCTTTAAAGCCGTCGGGGGTCGTAACCGAGCCGTCTTCGTGACGGGTGCAACCTTGCTCGTCGCCAATCTGATTGAGAGGCGCGAGAACTTTCGAGCAGAACTTGCCCGCCTCGTTCACGACCGTGTCAATCATATCTTGCGTGGCGTTTTCGAAACCCGGCAGGTTTCCATAGCTGGCCAGATCGAGCATTTCATTGATGACAAAACGCGTGTCTCGTGTGGGTGCGGTATAGGTTGGCATCACTGATCCCCTTGGTGTGCGTAAATGTTGGTGTTCAAAAACTTGGTTCGCGTCAGCTGGGTTCGCCGAGCGAAAGACTCTCGATTTCAGTCACAAACTCGGTCAATTCCTTGATCGAGCTGTCGATGTCGGCGCGCTGCGTTTTCAACTTGGAAATGTGCGCCTTGCAGCGTTCGACGGTGACGCGCCGTTGCTCTACCCGGCCATCGTCGAGATCATAAAGATCGATCATCTCGCGAATTTCGGTGAGGCTAAAGCCGACGTTCTTGGCGCGCATAATCCATGCCAAGCGCGCACGGTCCCGTTTGGAATACACCCGGGTCAATCCGACGCGGGAAGGCGCAATCAGCCCTTCATCCTCGTAAAAGCGCAGAGCCCGAGCCGTGCAACCAAATTCAGACGTCAAATCTGAAATCGAGAACTGCTCACGCTCTAGCTTATCCGGCGTGTCAATATGAGCGCCTGTGAGCGCTTCTTCCTGATAGGCCTTCCCGGCCTTCGTGCGGTCTGGTGCGGTAGCCATGAAAGAGGAACTACCTTACCTTTACGTGAGCGTCAAGTCTTGACCTTAACGAGAGTTCACTCAATTCGCGACAGCGCGGTCTCGTCCGGCGCGCCGGGATCAAGCGTCCGATAAAAGCACGAACGCGCTCCTGTGTGGCACGTTGGACCAGCAGGCTTTGCGTAGATAACCAAAGCGTCCTGATCGCAATCGACAAGGATTCGCTCGACTTTCAAGACGTGCCCGCTCGTCTCGCCCTTCATCCAAAGCTTCTGACGAGAGCGCGACCAAAACGTGACGTTGCCACTCTCACGAGTCGCAGCAATCGCTTCGGCGTTCATGTACGCAACAACGAGCACCTCGTTCGACTGAGCGTCCAAGACGACGGCTGACACAAGCCCATCTGCTCCGAACTTGGGAGCAAAGATGGTGCCGTGTTCGTGCTCACACTGGGACATTTTGCAATCTGACATTTCCGAATCTTTCAGAAAAAGCCGGTTGAGTGAATTAGGAACCCCTTGGCCTATTTCAAAACCAAGCGAAACGATAAACGGGCCTCATTGCTGAGAATTTGTTGCAAGATGACAACAGATGCAGCCTAAAATCCGAACGAGCGTCGGTTTCGACTTTCCGATCGGTAATCTCAGTGGAAGAAATGTCTCGTGAGCTTTTCGGAGCTCGTCCACCTTACAAATGACTTATTCATTTGGTTCAGGGGGTGATTGGCCAAGGTCCAACAGCGGGGTGTTGGGTTGGTCGGTCGAACGATGAAGGGTTAAGATTCTGAAGGCGAAGTTAGGGGGTCGCCTTCTGAGCTCTCAAGAGCGGGTCTGATTCGTTTCGTCACGTGGCGCCCGGGGTCTTTATGGCCTCGGGCGTTTCGTTTTCTGGTCTTAACTAACGTCAACTCGGGCGAAACACGCCACACGGACATTCACCGCGCCGGCCTCTCGCGCTGCCTTTACGCACGCGGAACTTGTGGAGCCCGTCGTGTAGACGTCGTCCACGATGATGACATCGCGTCCCTTGAGCCTTGCCTCGCGCCCGGGGGTGACATCAATCGCATTCTTCAAAGCGTCGCGACGGGCCTGCTTTCCAAGCCCTCCAAGGCTTGGCGTGCGTTTAGAACGAACCAGCGCGTCGACGCACAGTTCGCCTTTCCCAAGTCTGGCCAGCTCTTTGGCCAGCAGCGCGGACTGGTTGAAGCCTCGCCCCCACAATCGCCAACGATGCAAGGGGACAGGGACAAGAAGGGGCGCATCAACGACCGCCCTATCAAGCAGCTTCTGCGCCATCAGTTGCGCCATCAGTTCTGACAGCGCGAGACGCCCTCCGTGTTTGTACTTGAGAACAATCTGCCGAGAAATCTCGTTGTAGTGGCACGCAGCGACGACGTCTTCTTCCGTCTCAGGGCCGTCGAGAAGATCCAATTGGCTCCAACAGTCGAGGCACAGACCGCCCTGCTGCGCCAAAGGTGCTCCACAAAGCGGGCAGCGTGGCGGATAGATCAAATCGACCACCGGGCTAAGGCCCGCCATGAGTGTTTTCGCGACCGCCATCGTCGTAGTCTCGCACGGCTTGCGCAAGTCGGGCAAGCGCGGCAAGGCGATGGACGCATGATCTCGTCTAATGTACCTCAGATTTTCAGCTCAAGCCGCCGCGAAAACCGCACCCAACGCGCGGAAAGTCGGCAACAACGACAGGGTCCCGCCCGATTCCTCTGGGACGAAATGGCCGACGACGTCATGGAGAGACTGGCGTTTGTCCGGCACGAACCGGTGCGTCCCTTGCTGATCGGTTTGGCCACCGGTGCCTTGGCCAACATGTTCAACACCGCTCCGCAATTCTTCGACCTCGAGGCGCCCTACCTCGAAAGCGGGTTCGACTTTATCGCAGTCTTGGGCGCATTCGACGCTGTGAACGATCTTCCAGGAGCGCTGATCCACCTTCGAAACGCGCTCGAACCCGGAGGGCTAGCCATCGCGAGCTTCATCGGCGGAGGAAGCCTGGCGCGACTGCGCTCCGCCATGCTCGCGGCCGAGCCCGAACGCCCCGCCGCGCGCATTCATCCCTTTGTCGATCCACGCGCCGCGCCGGGTCTCCTTCAAAGAGCGGGATGGAAAGATCCCGTGGTTGACACGCACACGCTCAAAGTCCGTTACTCCCAAATGGATCAGTTGGTCAGTGACCTGAGAGATCAGGGTCTCGGCAACGCCTTGGCGGACGCCGCTCCGCCCCTTGGCAAAGCCGCCCTCGCCCGCGCTCGCGCCGCGTTTCTGGATGCGGCCGAGGACGATGGCAAAGTGACCGAGACCTTCGAAATCATCACCCTGACGGGCCGACGATCACTCGCTGGAACCTAGTCCAGCGCCGCCTGCGCCGCGGCGAGCCGCGCGATCGGAACACGGTACGGCGACGCGCTGACGTAATCGAGACCAACGCTTTCACAGAACGCGATGCTCGCCGGATCGCCGCCGTGCTCTCCGCAAATGCCAAGCTTGATATCGGGCCGTGTCGTGCGCCCGCTTTCCGCCGCCATCTCCACAAGCTGGCCCACGCCATCGACATCCAGACTGACGAACGGATCGCGCGGGAAGATGCCTTTGTCGACATAGGGCGCGAGAAACTTTGCTGAGTCGTCTCGGCTGACGCCCAAGGTTGTCTGCGTCAGATCGTTCGTCCCGAAACTGAAGAACTCGCCCTCTTCAGCGATCTCTCCGGCCATCAAGGCCGCGCGGGGCAGTTCGATCATGGTGCCGACCAGATAAGCGACGCTTGCGCCCTGTTCCGCGAAAACCTCTTCCGCCACCCGGTCGACCAAAGCCCGCAGAATTTCGAGCTCTTTCGCCGTGGCTACCAGCGGGATCATAATCTCAGGCAGGGGTGCTTCGCCGCTCGACTTTTGCACCGAGCACGCGGCCTCAAAGATAGCGCGCGCTTGCATCTCATAAATCTCAGGGAAGGTTATCCCGAGCCGGCAGCCACGGTGGCCCAGCATCGGGTTAAACTCGTGCAGTTCTCCCGCCCGCCGCTTGAGGTGATCGACCCCCAGCCCGGTCGCATCGGCCAGATCGGCGAACTCCGCATCGGCGTGCGGCAGGAATTCGTGAAGCGGCGGGTCGAGCAAGCGGATCGTACAAGGCAACCCCGCCATCACTTCGAAAATCGCGGTGAAGTCGCTGCGTTGCTCGGGCAAAAGTTGATCGAGAGCCTTGCGGCGACCCGCTTCGTCTTCGGCGAGGATCATTTGACGCACCGCGCTGATGCGCGAGGCATCGAAGAACATGTGTTCGGTACGGCAAAGCCCGATGCCTTCGGCCCCGAACTGGCGCGCCATTTTGCAGTCCGTCGGTGTCTCTGCGTTGGTGCGCACGCGCATCCGGCGGGTTTCGTCGGCCCACTCCATCAGCGTACCGAAATCACCAGCGAGCTCGGGTTCGACGGTCGGAACAATGCCCAGCATGACCTGACCGTTTGCGCCGTCGAGCGTGACTTCGTCGCCCTCTTTCAACTCGTTCTCGCCGATGCGAAGCGTGCGCGCTTCGCGATCAATCGACACTGCGCTCGCGCCCGAGACGCAAGGACGGCCCATCCCGCGCGCCACCACGGCGGCGTGACTGGTCATCCCGCCGCGCGCGGTCAGAATGCCTTGCGCCGCGTGCATGCCGTGAATGTCTTCGGGCGAGGTTTCGACCCGCACGAGAATGACCCTCTCGCCGCGATTGGCCCATTGCTCCGCTGTGTCCGCGTCGAGCACAATCTTGCCCGCCGCCGCGCCTGGAGAGGCCGGCAGCCCCGCTGTCATCACATTCCGCTCCGCCTCGGGATCGAGCGTTGGGTGTAGCAGCTGATCGAGCGCCATGGGGTCGATGCGTTTGACCGCCTCTTCCTTGGTGATCAGGGCCTCGCCGACCATGTCCACCGCCATCTTGAGCGCCGCTTTGGCGGTGCGCTTGCCCGATCGGGTTTGCAGCATCCACAATTTGCCGCGCTCCACGGTGAATTCGATATCCTGCATGTCGCGGTAATGCGCTTCGAGCAGGTCGAACACACGGGCGAGTTCGGTGTAGGCGGCGGGCATGCTCTCTTCCATCGAGAGCGGCTTGGCGCCCGCTTCCTCGCGCGCCGCCTTGGTCAGATATTGCGGGGTGCGGATCCCTGCGACCACATCTTCGCCCTGAGCGTTGATCAGATATTCGCCGAAATAGGCGCGCGTGCCGGTGGCCGGATCGCGGGTGAAAGCGACGCCCGTGGCGCTCGTTTCGCCCATATTGCCGAACACCATCGCCTGCACGTTAACCGCGGTGCCCCAATCGGCGGGGATGTCGTTCAACCGGCGATAGACCTTCGCGCGGTCCGAATCCCAGCTGTCAAACACGGCCGCAATCGCGCCCCAAAGCTGTTCGTGCACATCCTGCGGAAACGGCGCGCCGCGCTCGCTTTCGACGATGCCTTTAAACTCGGCGACAAGCGCGCGCCAATCGTCGGCAGAAAGCTCGGTGTCGGCGTAATAGCCGTTGTCTTCCTTCGCGATTTCCAGCGCTTCTTCGAACAGGCCGTGATCGAGGCCCAGCACCACGTCGGAATACATCTGGATGAACCGGCGATAGCTGTCCCACGCGAAGCGGTCATCGCCGCTGGTGGCGCTTAGCCCCTCCACCGTCTCATCGTTGAGCCCGAGATTGAGCACGGTGTCCATCATGCCGGGCATCGAGACACGCGCGCCGGAGCGGACCGAAACCAGCATCGGATCAGCCGCGTTGCCGAAGGTCTTGCCCACGGCGGCTTCGATATGCGCGAGCGCCGTCATCACATCGCTGCGAAGCTGCTCTCCAAACGCCTCGCCATCTTTCAGATAGCGCACGCATTCTTCGGTCGTGATGGTGAAGCCCGGAGGCACCGGCAGGCCGATGCTGGCCATTTCCGCCAGGTTTGACCCCTTACCCCCGGTAACCGTCTTGTCTTTCTGCCGGGGATCATCGTGCGGCGCGCTTCCGCCGAAGGGATAGACCGTTTGGAGCGACATAAAATTTCCTACCTAAGGTGACAAAAGTGACACCGTGTCACTTTTGAAACTGGCCACAACCCCTTGGTTATTATAGATCTTCTCAAAGGTGACGGACACAGGGTGGACAGGGAAATCAACCCTCGATCCGGCTGAAATCGGCAACTTGGTGCACCGCATCGCGGAATCGGGCGAGCAGCGCAAGGCGCGCTTCGCGTTTGTCCGCTTCGGGAGCGTTGACGACCACATTGTCAAAGAACCGATCGATGGGCGCGCGCAGGGTGGCGAGCGCCGCCATCGCGCCTTCGAAGTCTTCGCCTTCGAGCGCCGCCGCGGCTTTGGGCTCGGCGGCCTCAAGCGCGTCGAACAAAGCTTTTTCGTCGGTTTCGGGGGTGTAGGAAAGGTTTTCCACCGCACCGTCATTCCGGCGAAGGCCGGAATCCAGTGAGGCTTCGTCCCGCCTATCATCCTGAACCCCGGCCTGCGCCGGGGTGACGGGGGTGGCTTCGGCGCCCTCTTTCTTCAGGATGTTCGCCGCGCGCTTGTAACCCGCAAGAAGGTTGGCGCCGTTTTCGGTTTCGATGAAGCTCTGGAGCGCTTTGACGCGGGCGAGCAGACGGACGAGATCGTCCTCGCCGCCAAGCGCAAACACCGCGTCGATCAAATCGTGGCGGACGCCGGCTTCGCGTTGTTGAACTTTGAGGCGGTCGGCTGAGAACGATACGCAACGCTGCGCAGTTTTGCTTGGAGCTATCAATAGATAGTCCGCCCTGCCTTCAGCTTCAGCCTCACTGCTAGGAAGATCGAAATCGGCATGCCACATGGGCAATTCATAGAAATAGATGTCAAAGTCAGGATCGACATCCTCGTGTTGCGGCACTTCTTCGAATTCACTCCAGCGTACGGGAATTTGAAGTGCGCTAGTGGCGATACTGAACCGTTCGAACAACATCTTGATCACACGTTCAACAACCTGTTGCAGAGATAGCCG
This sequence comes from Pseudomonadota bacterium, assembly GCA_039027455.1. GTDB lineage: Bacteria > Pseudomonadota > Alphaproteobacteria > Sphingomonadales > Sphingomonadaceae > Erythrobacter. Next base: position 7,549 of record JBCCKJ010000047.1, read on the forward strand.
CAACCCGTTTTCGAGGATCAATGAGTTGGCCGCTAGGAATGCTCTTCTTAAAGCAAAAGGGTCCTTCGAACCTGTCGGCAGTTCATCTACGGCAAACATGCTGATCGCCGTATCCAGCTTATCCGCCAGCGACACCGCCACGGTCACCGGATCGGTCGGCACCTCGTCGCCCTGCCCCACGGGCTTGTAGTGATCGCGGATCGCGGCGGAGACTTGCGGGTCAAGACCCTCTTTCTCCGCGTAATAGCCGCCCATCAGGCCCTGAAGCTCGGGAAACTCGCCGACCATTTCGGTCACAAGGTCTGCCTTGCACAGCCGCGCTGCTTGTTCGGCGAGGTCGGCCAACTCTTTGCGCTCCGCACCTGATGCGGAGCCCAGAGCGTCCTGGTGCCCAACTTCCCTAGGCTCCGGGTCTTCGCCCGGAGCGCATTCGGGAGTGACAATCCCCTCCTCGACGAGCCAATGCGCCAGTTTCGCCACACGTTCAACCTTGTCGGCAACCGTGCCAAACTTCTCGTGAAACGTGATCCGTTCCAGCCCCTTCGCGTGTTCGGCGAGCGTGGTCTTCTGGTCCAGCTCCCAGAAGAAGCGCGCGTCCGCAAGCCGCGCGGCGAGCACTTTGCGGTTGCCGTCGACCACCGCTGCCGGATCGCTCGACACGAGGTTCGCGGTGCACACAAACGCGTTGGCGAGCGCGCCGTGCGCGTCCTCGCACACAAAGTATTTCTGGTTCACCCGTGCGGTCAGCTGGATAACTTCGGGCGGCACGTCGAGGAAGTCTTCCTCAAAGCGGCCCAGCAGCGGGACGGGCCATTCGGTCAGTCCGGCGTTTTCCACCACGAGCCCTTCGTCCTCGACCACGGTCAGCTCCTCGGCCTCCGCGGCGCAGCGCGCGCCATCGCGGATCAGGCTTTCGCGCTTTTTGTGGTCCACGATCACATAGGCAGCGGAGAGTGCGTCGGAGTAATCGTCGGCGTTCTTGATCGTCACCGGGCCGGTGGAATGGAAGCGGTGCCCCATCGTTTCGCGGCCGCTGGCAATGCCTTCCACCTCGCACGGCACGACTTCGCCATCAAGCAGCGCCACGATGCCGGTGAGCGGGCGCACCCATTTGAGGCTTTCCGAGCTGATCGAGGCGTCGCCCCACCGCATGCTTTTGGGCCAAGAGAAATCGCGGATGATCGCGGGGATCGCCGCGGCGAGCAGATCGCTGACCGCTTGGCCGGGCTTGTCGATCACCGCGAAATAGGTCGCGCGGCCCTTCACCTCGCGCTCTTCAAGCTGTTCGCGCGTGACACCATTCTTGCGGCAGAAGCCGTCCACCGCTTGATCGGGGGCGCCCACGGGCGGACCCTTGGCTTCCTCGCGCACCGCTTGCGTCTCCAGCGGAAGCCCACGCGCGATCAGCGCCAAACGGCGGGGCGTCGACCACACCGTGATAGCGCTCGCCGAAATGCCCGCAGCGTCGAGTTCGCGCGCAAACAGCTTCTCAAGCTCCGCGCGCGCGCCTTTCTGCATACGCGCGGGGATCTCTTCGCAGAGCAGCTCCAGTAGGAAATCGGCCATCAGGCGAGGCTCCAATCCGGATATGTCTCCGCCCATACCGGCGCCATCGCCTTGGCGTATTCTTCGCACGAGGACCGCGCCAGATCGCGCACGCGGCCCATATAGCTGGCGCGTTCCTGCACGCTGATCACACCGCGCGCTTGCAACAGGTTGAAGATGTGGCTGGCCTCAATCGCCTGTTCGTAAGCGGCCATCGGCACGCCGTTTTCGAGCGCGTTGCGGCATTCGGCTTCGGCGCGGGTGAACAGTTCAAACAGCCCATCGGTCTCAGCAACTTCGAAGTTCCACTTCGACATCTGGCGTTCGTTCTCAAGGAACACGTCGCCATAGCTCACGCCCTGCTGGTTGAATGCGAGATCGTAGACGTTGTCGACGCCCTGAATGTACATCGCTAGCCGTTCGAGCCCGTAAGTGAGTTCGCCCGCGACCGGCTTGCAGTCAAAGCCGCCCATCTGCTGGAAATAGGTAAACTGGGTGACTTCCATCCCGTCGCACCACACTTCCCAGCCCAAGCCCCAGGCGCCCAGGGTCGGGCTTTCCCAATCGTCTTCGACAAAGCGGATATCGTGCTTGAGCGGATCAATCCCGATCGCGCGCAAACTGTCGAGGTAGAGATCCTGAATATCGCCCGGGCTCGGCTTCAGGATGACCTGATACTGATAATAATGCTGCAACCGGTTGGGGTTTTCTCCGTAACGCCCATCGGTCGGGCGGCGGCACGGCTGCACAAAAGCGGCGTTCCATGGCTCCGGACCCAGGGCGCGCAGGGTTGTCGCGGTGTGAAACGTGCCCGCGCCCATCCTCATATCGTAGGGCTGCAAAATGACGCAGCCGCGCGCGCTCCAGAAGTCGTGGAGCGTCAGGATCATATCCTGAAACGAACGGGCCGGATCGCGCGGCGGAACCGCGCTCGCGGTGGCCGCCATAGGAGCATCGGAATTCATGACGCGCGCGCCATGGCGCATGGCCCCTTTGCGGTCAATGGTGCGGCGCAGCATCACAAGTGTTTGAGCGCGCGGTTTGTGTCGCAAACCTCACCGTTCTTGGCCTGCAAGCCGGCCTCGCGCCGATTTTCATTTTGGGGAAACCTTCGCTGCGCTAGGTGCACGCCATACGAAAGGAAACGTGCATGCCATTCAAATCCCTTGCGGTCTCGGCACTGGCTGTCTTCTCTCTGGCAACAGCCGGGCCTGCTTTGGCTCAAGAGGAAGCGCAAGAACATGCCTCGGACCAGTCTTCCAAGGCACCCTCCCAGGGCCCCGCGCTTTGGAAAGTCGCGGATGAGGACACCACCATCTATCTTTTTGGCACGGTCCACGCCTTGCCCAATGGCGTGGAGTGGTACGACGAAGCGATCGCGAACGCGCTGTCATCTTCGGACACGCTTGTCACTGAAATCGGCTTAGAGCCCGGTCGCGAAAACGCGGCGCAAGAGATCATGATGGAAAAGGCGCTGCTGGCTGATGGGGTAACGCTGCGCTCGTTGCTCGATGACGACCAAACGGCGCAGTATGAAACCGCGCTGGCCGGTCTGGGCCTGCCCGCAGAAGCGTTTGACCGGTTCGAACCGTGGATGGCCAGCATCACGCTGACCATGCTGCCCCTGTTCCAGCAGGGCTACTCTCCGGACACAGGCGTCGAGCAGATCCTGATCAGAAAGGCGCGCGACAAATCCAGAGACGCGTTGGAGACGGCTGAATTTCAGGTGAGTGTTTTCGACGAATTGCCGCAGGACAAGCAGATCACCCTGCTCATGGAGACGGTTGAGGGGGTCGATGAAATCAAACCCCTGATCGATAAGATGGTCGTCGAATGGATCGAAGGCGACGCCGACGCGCTCGCAGAGCTGATGAACGAAGGTTTAAGCGATCCCGAACTCGCCGAGGTCTTGCTGTACAACCGGAACGCCAACTGGGCCGAATGGATCGACCAACGCCTTGATACGACGCCCGGCACGGTTTTCATCGCGGTTGGCGCTGGCCATCTGGCGGGCGAGAAAAGCGTGCAGGACTTGCTCGAAGACCGAGATATCGAGGTTGAGCGGCTCCAGTAGCGGCTAATCCGCATTTCTTGCGCGCGGGTTGCGCTTCCCCTGCCCGCGCAATTGTCTTGCTTTACACCTGTTTCCCCTCTAACGGGCCGCACTTCGGCGCTCTGGTCATCCCTGGAGGCGGGGCGCTCGAATACAAAGCAAACACACGCATTCGAAAGGCATTGCTATGAGCGATTCGCTTACACTGCCGGCCGAACGCCGCGAACGGGCTGGCAAGGGAGCCTCCCGAGCACTTCGCCGCGAAGGTCGGACCCCCGCTGTTATCTACGGCGGCAAAGAAGA
>JBCCKJ010000048.1:0-11387 GCA_039027455.1 Pseudomonadota bacterium
AACGGTTTCGCGACTTCGCTTGGACCCTTGGCGGTTGGGTTGTCGTTAAGCACAAGCTCCACCAACGCAGTGTCAAAGAGCTCGTGCATCTCCACGATCAGGCCATCGCGGATCGCCATGATCTGGCAGTAAGTCTGCAGATACTCGTGCCCGTTGTTTCCCATCCCGCCGCCGACCATCAAGCCCACTACACGATCTTCGTCGGCGCACATAATACGCCACTGGCGCGAGAACTGCACGGTCGCCGGATCCAGCTTCCCCACCACGGCGTCCGCCACCAGAGGTCCAAAGCACGCCGCCTTGCCTTCCCAGCGACCAGAGACCGGCGTGCTACCCAGCAAATTGAACACAACATCGTCGCTGTGCAGCGCGGCGAGTGCTTCGAAATCACCATCTGCCAGCGCATGATAGAATTGCTCGGCAACGGCAATGTTGGCGCGGCGGCGCGTGCTCATCAGCCAAAGGCCGGGCGGAAGTTGCTTTCGCCCCACTCCTGACGTTTGGTCCAATCGCCCAGTGTCTCAAGCTTCCCGTCGAGCTCGGGGAAGCGTTCGTAGACGTGTTCCATATCAACCTCGAAAGGCCGCGTAGGCGCTTCGTTGTTATATTCGTAGAAGGCCTGAATGCCGAGGGCGAATTCCTCGCGCATCTCCTCGGGCATCGTATCCCCCGCCGCTTCGACCAGATAGCGCCCGAACTCCGCCGGAGTGCACGGATCGTATGTTATCTCTTTGTCGAGCGCGTCGGAGAGGTACTGCGTGACCTGCTTGCCCACCAATCGCTCTGGCCCGCCAATGTTCAGCCACGCGCCTTCCATGTCAGGGCGCTCAAGAGCAGTCAGCATAAACTTGCCAACGTCATCAAGGCTGATCCAGTTGGCCTCGAGTTCGGGTTTGTGCGGATATACATAGCGCCCTTCGTTGACGATGAAGGGGCGCGCCCAATTGGTCAGCAGATTGTCCATGAACAAGACGCTGCCAAAGACCGTGCCCGGGCAGCCCGAACGCCACAGCGCGTTGATCCCAGCCGTGTTCCCGGCGTAGGTGAAGGGATCGCCGGGGCGATCAGGAATCCAACTGGATGTGTTCCACACCAAGCGCTTAACGCCGATCTCGGCAGCCGCTTTACCCAGATCGCCAATGAGCACCGCGCGGTCCGCGCGCGCCTGGAGCGGATGGGTGTAGAAAATGTAGTCCGACCCTTCGAGCGCGGACTTGAATGTCTCTGGGTCATAAAGGTCCATCGGGCGCACTTCGACCCGTTCTATCCCGTCAATCTTCGCGCCGCCGAAGGGGTCTTCCTGTCGCGAGATCGCGCGCACGTCGTAGCCCGCTTTAAGGGCCTGCCTCACTTGCGCCATGCCTTGGCGCCCAGACGCGCCAATCACCGTGATAAGTGCCATGGTCCTCTCCTTTTGTATTTTAGGAGATCGTAGCGGGGCACCGGAACGCCTGCACCGCGCCAAAGTGATAGCCCTAGCAAAAGCGCGCCTTGTGGCGTTCGCCCGGGGCTCGGACAACGGATCGCATGCAGACCCGTTTCTGGCGCATCGATCAAAGGCCGCAGGGCACCAAGTTTGCCGAAGCCCTTTCGCTGACTGAAACCACATTGCCAGAGCTGGCCGACGGCGAGATCCGCATCCGCAACGCCATGCTTTCGATGGACGCAGGAACACGCATGTGGCTGACGGACCGCCAGGATGGCTACCAACCACCACTCGATGTCGGCAGCCCGATGACCGGACTAGTCCTAGGCGAAGTGATCGCCAGCCGCGCGCCGGGTTTCAAGGAAGGCGACCTGGTGCGCGCCTTTGGCACTTGGGCCGATATCAGCCAAGTGGATGCGGCTTTGGCCGGCGCCATGACGCTCGATCCGAGCGTGGAGGACAAGCGCGCGTGGTTTGGCCCGCTTGGTATGAACGGTTGGACCGGGCTTTGGGGCGTTGAGACAACCGGCGCGGCGAAGGCTGGTGAGCGGGTGCTGGTGTCCGCTGCGGCCGGCGCGACGGGGATACTGGCGGTTCAGATTGCGACCTTGCTGGGATGCGAAGCGTGGGGGATAGCTGGCGGGAAGGAAAAGGGCCGCTTCTTGACGCAGGAGCTCGGCATTGCGGGTGCGCTCGACTACAAATCAGGCGATCTCGGTGCGCAAATGGATGCAGCTGGCGGCTTTGACGTCTATTTCGACAGTGTTGGCGGCCCGATCCTTGATGAAGCGCTCACCCGTATGAACCATTACGGGCGTATCGCGATCTGCGGGCTTGTTTCAGACTACACGTCTGGCTCGCGCACCGCCCCACGCGAATTCGACCAGGTGCTTATGCGGCGTCTGCGCGTTGAAGGGTTTTTCTCGCCCGATTTTATGGACCAAGGCGAGCGGCTCACAGAGCGGTTGCGGGACTGGTTTGAGGCCGGTGATCTGAAGATGCCCTATGATGTGACCCATGGCCTCGACAACACGCTCAGCGCTTACGCCAAGCTGTTCACCGGCGGCAATATCGGCAAGGTTATCGTGGAGCTGGAGCCATGAACGCACGCCTCGAAGATCGCGAAGCCATCCGCGATGTGATCAACGCCTACGCTCACGCCATTGACCGACGGCGATGGGACATGATGGAGAGCCTATTCCACGACGACGCGACCTTTGGATTTGGCACCGTTTCGGGCGATTGGCGTGGCTTTGTCGAACAGGCGCGCGCGATCATTAATCCGTGCCTCGCCACGCAGCACCAGCTGGGCCAAGTGCAGTTCGGGTTTGAAGGCGACACACTTTGCCACACCGAAACCTACATGACCGCGATGCACACGGTGCCCGCCGGTTATCCCGTGGCGGAGGTCTTCCCGGACAAGGGAGGTGTCTACTCAGCGGTTATCGCCGGACGCTATGTTGATCGCTTTGAAAAGCGGGACGGCGGGTGGCGCATCGCGCATCGTACTGGGCTGTATGACTGGCGCGAGTTTCGCGAAGTGGAAGGCGTGGATCTCTCCGAAATGCCCGAGGGATCGTGCGGCTATCACGACGATCGCGATCCCTCCACGCCGGTTGTCGCACGCTGGCGCGGCTAAGACTTTGGGACGCGGCGGATTGAAAAGACGCCGTTCATGGTCGCGACGGGTTCGCTCCCGCGTGTAATCTGACCGCTGGTGTAAGCGGTGCGCCCACCCATTCGATCAATCGTGACGGTCGCCTCCAGCCAATCGCCCAGCTTCGCGCCCAGCAAATAGTTCACCTGAAGCGTGATCGTCGATGGCGCCAAGTGCGGGCGCTCAGCGTCATAGACCGCGTGGCTGAGCGCGACATCGGCAAAGGTCGAAATGACCCCGCCATGGGCGGCGTCCTGATAATTGATATGGTGCGGGCATATGCGCAGCCCCACCAGCTTGGGGCCATCCGCGCGCTCTTTCAGAAAATAGGGGCCGCCATGATCCAGAAAACCGGGCGAAAACCCGGATGGGACGAACCCTTGTGGTGGTGCATTCTCGGACACGGTATCACGCTATACTCGTAAGCTTGCGCGTTTCCGCTATGAATTGTGCCAATGCCCCCGCGCCCCATGCCAGCGTAGTCTCAGCTTCATGACTCACGACACACTGACCCAAGCTAACTCGTTTTGTGACATCGTGCGCGATCATGCGCTTGCGACGCCTGATACGCCCGCCTTCACTTTTGGCGACAACGTGACCTCGTTTGCGCAGCTTGACGAGGCGGGCAATCGCGCCGCCCGCGTGTTGACTGATCTGGGTGTCAGCAAGGGCGAGCGGGTGTGCTTTTTGGGCAAGAACCACCCCTTCTATTTCGAGGTGCTGTTGGGCGCGGCTCGGATCGGCGCGGTGATGACGCCGGTCAATTGGCGGCTTGCCACGCCGGAAGTCGCATACATTCTTGGCAACGCGCAGGCGCGGGTCGCGTTTGTGGGCGAAGGCTTTATCGATATGCTTGAGACCGCACGGGCTGAAGCGCCCACGGTGGAGCATGTGATCGGCCTCGCCGCCCCCGATTTTGTTGGGCCCGATTACGCCGCGCTGCGTGATGCCGCTGACCCTGCCCCGCCCACGGTTGAGATCGGGCTCGAGGATGACGCGCTCCAGCTCTACACGTCGGGCACGACCGGTCGGCCCAAAGGCGCGGTTATGACGCACGGTTCCATCCTCTCCAGCCGCGATGCCGACGGGGGCGAAGGCACTCAAAGGGCCTGGCAAGAGCCCGTCGAAGGCGACGTCACCTTGCTCGCGATGCCGTGCTTCCACATTAGCGGTACCGGAACAGGCCTCACCACCATGATTGGCGGGACCAACGCGATTGTTCTTCCCGAATACGATCCGACCAAAGCGCTCGACCTGATCGAGAACTACAATATCAGCCGTATCTTCTTGGTGCCCGCCGCGATCCAGATCCTGCTCAATCATCCGCGCGCCAAAGAGGTCGATTTCAGCCGAATTCAGTACATCACCTATGGCGCTTCGCCCATTCCGCTTGAGCTCATGCGCGAGGCGATGGATGTGATCGGCTGCGGCTTTGTGCAGATGTACGGTATGACCGAGACCAGCGGCACGATCGTCGCGCTCGATCCCGAAGATCACGTGCCCGAGGGCTCGCCCAAAATGCGCAGCGTGGGCAAGCCTCTGCACGGGGTCGAGATCAAGATCATCGACGAAGCGGGCGCGGACCTACCGGTGGGCACCGTCGGCGAGATCGCCACGCGTTCGTCAAAGAACATGAGCCGCTATTGGAACAACCCCGAAGCCACGGCCGAAACCATTGACGAAGATGGATGGCTGCGCACGGGCGATGCGGGCTATCTCGACGAAGACGGCTATCTCTACATCCATGACCGGGTGAAGGACATGATCATCTCGGGCGGCGAAAACGTCTACCCCGCCGAGGTTGAGAACGCGCTCTATTCGCACCCCGACATCGGCGATGTCGCTGTGATCGGCGTTCCCGATGAAAAGTGGGGCGAGGCGGTAAAAGCCTGCGTGGTTGTCAAAGACGGCAAGGCGCTTTCCGAAGCCGATGTAATCGCCCACGCGCGAACGCAGATCGCCGGATACAAATGCCCTAAATCGGTGGACTTTATCGCAGCCTTGCCGCGCAACCCGTCGGGCAAAATCCTGCGCCGCGAACTGCGCGCGCCCTATTGGGACGGCAAAGACAAAGCGGTCAATTAAGGCCCTGAATTGAGGAGAGGCGAATGCCGGGGGAAGCGCAGCGCGTGATCGAGGATTTCTGGCGCATCCAGGACGAGGGCGACTACACCAAACTCGCCCCTCTGTTCGCGCCAGACGCGGTGCTCGATGATCCGGTCTATGGCCGGTTCGAAGGGCGCGAGGCGATCCTCAAATTCATGACGATGATGGTCAGCGAAATGGGCGATCGGCACATTCACTTCACACTTGATGAGGTGTGCGGGGATGATCACGCGGTGTGGGCGCGCTGGACGATGCACTCGCCAGCGGGAACGCGCGGCGGTGTGGGCATCTACAAGGTCGAGAACGGCCTGATGACCTATTACCGCGACTATATGGACCCCGAAAGTGAGACGGGAGAAGCATCATGAAGCTCGAAGGCAAAGTCGCCGCAATCACCGGTGGGACCGCCGGATTGGGCCGCGGAATGGCGGAGGCGTTTCTGGCCGAAGGCGCCAAGGTCGCGCTGTTCGCGCGCAACCCGGAAAAAGGCGAGGCTGTCGCGCGCGAGCTGAGCCCCGATGGCAGCCGCGCGGTTTTCATCGCGGGCGATGTTATGAGCCAAGCCGACGTCGAAGGTTTCGTAGACAAGACTATCAAAGCTTTCGGGACGATTGATATCCTCGTCAACAACGCGGGCGGCGCAGGCGATCTCCAGCCGCTAGTTAACCTGTCTGACGAAACCTTTGACGAAACGATGAAGTGGAACGTCTATTCCACTTTCTACGCGACCCGGCGCGCGCTCCCGACCATGCTGGCCAAAAAGGATGGCCGCGTGATCAACATCTCATCGATGGAAGGCAAACACGGCAAACCGGTGCTCACGGCCTATTCCGCCGCCAAACACGCCGTGAACGGCCTGACGAAGAGCCTCGCGCGCGAAGTGGGCGCGGAAGGGGTGACTGTGAACGCTATTTGCCCCGGCCTCGTCATCACCGACATAATCAAGAACAACGGGCCCGAAACCGCCAAGGCGATGGGCATGGAGTTCGACGAGATGATCAACACTTTCGCGCAGGAAGCCGCGATCAAGCGGCCCAACACGGTGGAGGAGATCGCTGCAATGGCCGTGCTGCTCGCGTCTGACGCGGGCGCAGGGATCACCGGCGCGATGCTCAGCGTCGATGGCGGAACGGCGCAATACTGAGGGCTAAGCGCTACTGGTCCGCCATAGCCGCGACCACCGCCGCTTGAATGTCGCTCGCTTGCGGGTTGCCCCGCAGCGTCACACCGCCATTGGGTTGCAGGTTCTCACCCGTGATAAAGGCGTGGTCTGAGCACAGGAACGCGCATATTTGCGCGACATCGTCAGAGGTGTTCAGTCGGCCCAGCGGGTACTTGGGTAGGAAAGCATCCACCATACCCGGCGTGTCGAACGCGCCCTGTGTCATCGGGCTTTCGGTAAAGGCGGGCGATACGCTGTTGGCGCGGATGCCCAGGTGACCGAAATCGTTGGCGACACAGCGGATCATCGCCTCGCCCGCTGTCTTGGTGCCGATGTAAGCCGCGTGATTGTTGATCAGCGCCTTGGTGGTCGCGCTGGAAAGGTTGATGATCGACCCGCCGGTCGGCTCCTGTTCGCTCATCACCTGGACGAAAGCCTGAAGGAAGTGGTGCACCCCTTTGAACTGGAGCGCGGCGATCGCGTCGAGCTGCTCTTCGGTTGTCTCCAGCAGGCCCGCGAGCAGGCCCCACCCCGTCGTGTTGATCGCCGCGTCCACCCGGCCAAACTCAGCGCGCGCTTTGTCTGCGAGAGCGTGAACGGCGGCGTTATCGGTGATGTCGCACAGCGCGTAGGTCGCTCCTGTCTCATCGCAAAACGCCTTCAAGGGCTCTTCGTTGCGGCCGGCGACCATGACCTTCGCGCCCTGATCGATCAAAACACGCGCTGTCACTTGACCGATATTGCCAGCGCTTGCCGCCCCCAGCACTACGGCGCTTTTGCCTTCCAGCTGTCCCATTCTTCTCTCTCCTTTTGCGCGCTCACTAACACGCCAAGGCCACACGCCCCCTTCCCAAAAGTGTTCATTGTGCGGGCGCGGCGCGGGGCCGATAGGTCGCCAAAATTCAAGGAGAGGCACAGATGTTCAGCGGACCAATGGAGGATCGCCTGGCGATCCGCGAGCTGCACGAAAGCTATGGCGACGGCGTGGTGCGGTTTGACAAGGACACATGGGGGTCGGTGTGGGCCGAAGACGCAACGTGGGACTTTATGGGCATGACCATCGAAGGGCGCGAGGCGATCGTCCAGACCTGGCTCGGCGCGATGGCGAATTTTGAAGCAGTCAGCTTTTCCTGCGTGCCTGCGTCCATCGAAGTCAGTGGTGACTCAGCAACCAGTCGCGTGCAGACGCAAGAGGTGCTGAAAGCCAAAGACGGTTCAACGCGAATGATCGGCGGCCTTTACACAGACACGCTGGCGAAGCGCGATGGTGCCTGGGTATACACCCACCGCGCGTTTGCGATTGTCGCTGAATACAACGCCCCTGAGGAGATCGCGTAATGGCCAAAATTGTAATTTCCGCGCAGATTGACCTTGATCCAGCGCAGCGGGCCGACGCCCTGACGAAGGGCAAGCCGCATATCGACGCCGCCCTCGCGCAGCCGGGCTGTATCGCCTACGATTGGAGCGCGGACGGCAACGACCCCGCGCGGGTGAACGTATTCGAAGAATGGGAAAGCGAAGCGGCGCTGGCGGCGCACTTCGCCGGATCAGCCTATGCCGGGATGCGTGACCATATCGGTGCCTTTGGTCTGACCGGCGCGGTCAGCCGCAAATACCGCGTGGACGCCGAAGCCCCGGTGTACAACGCCGAAGGCGTCGCGACCGAAGCGTTCGACTAGCCGCCCTTGCGCGTCACAGCTTGAGCATCTGTTTGCCCCGGTTTTGCCCGGTGAACAGACGCTTGAGCGTAGCCGGCGCGTTCTCAAAGCCTTCCTGAATGTCTTCCTGATAGGTCAGCTTGCCTTCTTGGACGAAGCCTTCCAGCCGCTTGCGGATCGCCGGGAATTCCGGCGCCCAGTCGAGCACGATAAAGCCCGCCATGCTGGCCCGGCGGAAAATCAGGTTGAAGTAATTGCCCGGCCCCGAGGGACGACCACCGGTCTCGTACCGGCTGATGCCCCCACACACGACAACGCGCGCGCTGGTGGCGATGTTGGCGAGCATATCATCGAGGATCGTGCCGCCCACATTGTCAAAGATCACATCCACTCCGCGCGGGCAGTGCTCCTTGATTTGCGCTTTCACATCGCCCGCTTTGTAGTCGATCGCCGCGTCGTAGCCCGCCTCATCGACAAGCCATTGGCACTTGTCCGCCCCACCCGCGATCCCGACCACGCGGCACCCGGCGATTTTGGCCAGCTGACCCACAACGCTACCCGTCGCGCCCGCCGCGCCTGAGACAAGCACGACGTCGCCAGCCACCGGCTTGCCGACCTTAAAGAAGCCACAATACGCCGTGAGCCCTGTAGTGCCGAGAACCGATAGGACCGCTGTGGGAGAGAGTTCGGTCTCGACCTTGGTCAGCCCTTCGCCACCATGCACGTTGTGTTCGGTCCAGCCCGTTGTGCCAAAGACCAGATCACCGACAGCGAATTTGGGGTTGTGGCTCGCAACCACTTCGCTGATGGCACCCCCGCGCATCACATCGCCAATCGCCATCGGCGCAACATAATCCGCGATGTTTTCCATCCAGCCCTTCTGCGCCGGATCGAACGACAGGTAGCGTGTGGCGAGCAGCATTTCCCCCTCACCCGGATCGGCCAGTTCGGTCTCGACAAGCTTGAAGTCATTATCCTCAACGCCTCGGCCTAGCGGGCGATCGTTCAGCAGCCATTGGCGTGTGGTGGTCGGCACGTCGATCTCTCCTTCGTGATTTTCTAAGGCTCTTAATGCGACCCCGCCGCGCGCGGCTCTACAGGCAAAAGTGTCAGTCGCGGCAAATCACAGCTCTGATAGTTTGTATATCAGAGGAGAGCAGCCGTGAGTGTTTCAACGCACAAGACATTTTGCCGATTCTGCCATGCGAATTGCGCGATGGAAGTGGATGTAGAGGACGGGCGCGTTCTCGCCGTCCGAGGCGATCCCGACGATCCGGCCTATGGCGGCTATACATGTATGAAGGGCCGCGAGCTGCCGGATTCGCACAACGCCGAGCACCGCTTGACGCAAAGTCTGGTGCGCGATGAGCACGGCGAGTTTCAACCCACGCCAATGCCCGAAACGCTGGCTTATATCGCCGGCAAGTTGCGAGACATCATCGATCAGCATGGCCCTGACGCGGTTGCCGTTTTCATGGGGTCGGGCGGCTATCAGAACAGCGCCGCCTGGGCCGCTTCGCACAGTTTCACGCAAGCGATTGGGTCAAAGCACTTTTTTACGTCGGTGACGCTCGATCAGCCCGCCAAGGTCTTCACCACAGCGCGCTATGGCAGGTGGTCAGCGGGTTCAAACACCTTCTCTGAAAGCGATGTTGCGCTGCTGATCGGCAACAACCCGATTGTCTCACACTATTCCCCCGCAGGCGGCGTGCCGCCCTTCAGCCCCTCGCGCCGCATCCGAAACCGGCAGAAAGAGGGGATGAAGGTCATTGTCGCTGACCCGCGCGAGAGTGATGTAGCGCGGCTGGCTGACATTTATTTGCCGGTCAAGCCCGGCGAAGACCCAGCCCTTCTCGGCGGCATACTCAATGTCATCATCAACGAGAAGCTCTACGACCGCAATTTCGTAGCCGCGCATGTTGATGGGTTTGACGAGCTAGCGGCCGCCGTTGCGGCGATGACGCCTGATGTTGCCGCGGCGCGCGCAGGCGTGGACGCTGACCAGCTGATCGCGGCGGCTCGTATGTTTGCAGGCGGCACGAAGGGCTGCGCGGTCACGGGCACGGGGCCGGAGATGGCTGGCAATGGGACGCTTACCGAGTATCTCGTCACCTGCCTCAACACGCTGTGCGCGCGCTTCAAACAGGAGGGCGAAAAGACCGCCATCCCGCGAGTCTTCACGCCCCCGATGACGCAGAACCGCGCCAGCGTCGAACCGCCCATGCCGATGTTCGGCGCAGAGGGCATGGCAAAATCGCGTTTCCGGGGTCTTGGCCAACTGGGTTTCGAAATGCCGTGCAACGTGATGGCGGATGAAATTCTTACGCCCGGCGAAGGCCAGATCCGCGCGCTGATCAGTGTCGGCGGCAATCCAGTGGTTGGCTTCCCCAATCAGGCGAAGATGGTCCGCGCGCTCGATGATCTTGACCTCTTTGTGCAGATCGACCCTTGGATGAGCGCCAGCGCGAAACGGGCGAGCGTCGTCCTTGCGCCTAAACAATCGCTTGAACGCGACGACATCACCAACCTGTCTGAATGGTGGCATGAGATGCCTTACGCCCGCTATGTCGAGGCGGTGGCTGAGGCTCCGGGCGATGTGATCGACGAATATGAGATGTTCTGGCATCTCGCCAAGGCGTTGAGTGTGCAGATGGAGCTGGCTGGCGGCCAAGTGCCGATGGATGGCGATGAGCCACCTGCCAAGGTGGAATTCCTCGATCTGATGACGGCCGGCTGCCTCGTCCCGCCTAGTACGGTGCGCGAGGATGCGCGCAAGGAAGGGGGCGCGGCCGTTGTCTATAATGACCTGCATCCGACGGTCCTGCCCGCTGATCCCGAGCAGGAGCACCGTTTCAACCTTGCCGCTGGGGCTATGCCGGAAGCGCTGGCTCTCTATGCGGAGGACCGCGCGGCCAAGGAGGGCTTTAACTTCAAGCTCATCAGCCGCCGCTCGAAAACGCGCTTCAACTCAATTGGCCATCCGCTTGCCAAGCTTCGCGCGAAGACCACAACCAACCCGGCCTACATTCATCCCGATGATATGGCAGAGCTGGGCATTGAAGAGGACACGATCATCGCGATCACCAGCCCGCACGCGACGATTCATGGAGTCGTCAAGCCGAGCGACAAGGTTCGCCGCGGGCTCGTTTCCATGGCGCATGCATATGGCGATGCCCATGCCGATGAGAGTAATGTGCGCGAGATCGGCAGTTCGACCAACCGGCTGACCGACGATGAAAGTGATTATGACCCAATCACCGGTCAGGCGCTCCAACGCTCAATTCCTGTGAAGCTGGAGACCGCCTGAGATGCCGACGACCCGTCAATACCTTCTCCAGCGTCGCCCAGATGGCGTGCCGGTGCCCGCCGACTTTGAGG
>JBCCKJ010000049.1:0-11240 GCA_039027455.1 Pseudomonadota bacterium
CTTCGGGCGACCAGGCTTCGTAGTCGCCCACCGCTTTGGCGCGTTTGCCGCCGCGATCAAGCGAGCCCTGCGGCAGGTAGGCCTGCGCCGTACCGGTGGCGTTAGGCGTGTAATCGGCTTCCCAAACCTTGGCCGGTGGCAAATGGCTTTCGGGCACATCGTCAAACGCGCCGTGCAGCCAGCCGTGCCATTCGGCGGGCACGCGGCTTGCGTCGTTCGCGCCGTTGTAAATCACCCAGCGTTGCTCGCGCTGCGTGTAGGAGCCGTTCGACGCTTCCTCACCTTTCCGCGCTTTGCGGTAATACTTGTTCCCGGCGTAATCGGTGCCGACATGCTCGCCGCCTTGGCGGCCAGCCCACAAATGCGTGCCCAGCGTCGCGCCGTCCCACCAGGTGAAGATTTTTCCGAAGATTCCCATAGAGCGCGCAGTTAAACCAAATGGTCAGGCGAGCCAAGACCAATACGCTTGTAGTGTGGCCAGCATTCTCGCAGACTAGTCTCTAGGGGAACGTTGCGGGGAGATCAGAGCCATGCAGGATTTTGGGGCGCTCGCGCAGGAGGTAAGTCCTGCCTACGCTTACACCTATTACGCGCACGCGGCGATTGGCTTTGGGGCGGCAGCGTTGAGCGTTGTGGCTCTGGCCAGCCGGAAGGGCGGCGCGTGGCATCGCCGATCAGGACAGGTTTTTCTAGCCGCTATGGGCTTCGCTTCGCTCAGCGCGCTCTATTTCGTGGTTACGCGTGTGCCAGCGCCGCCGGTAATCATTTCGGCGTTCGTCGCGATTTACGGAATCGGAATGGCGATCCTCTCGCTCAGGCCGCAAAAAGGGCTGTGGTTTATCCTTCAAACCGCGTGCGCAGCGCTCCCGATTTTAGTCGGTTTGTTCTACATGACCTACATCGTCGCCGCGATCTCCGTCCCTGAAATTCCGGGATATGTTGGCGTCTTAGGTCCGCTCGCCGGCCTCGTCTTTCTCGTTATTGGCTGGAAAGACATTCAGTTTCTTCGGTCGGATGATGTCGATCGCATCCGCCGATTGCGCCGCCACGGTTTGCGCATGGCCATCGTCTGCGCTGAAGTGGTGCGCGCCCCGCTTCAATCCTTTGGACCGCCATTTCTGGGAGAGGAGCACAGCTTCCAGTTTTACGCCTTTGCGCCGATGCTGCTTATCCCGGTCTTTTATTTTCTCGCTCGACCCGACTGGCTGAAGCCCAACGCAGGCGCTCCCGTCCCAGTGTGACAGACCTTAAGGCAATTCCCAGTGCACCGCGTCGCCCGGTTTGAGTCCAAGCTCTGCGGCCAAGCCCCCTCGGATCTCGAAAACGGCGATCACCTCGCCTTTTGATTGTACCGAAGCCAGCGAGTACGGGACCGCTGTCTCGATATTGGCGATACGGCGCTTGGCGTCGATGAAGATGATATCGAGGCTGATCGGCGTGTTCTTCATCCAAAAGCTGCGCAGCTCGGGCGTGGCGCTTGGGAAGATCATGGCTTCGTCGTCTTCCATGTTTTCGCGGAACATCATGCCACGCGCTTGCGCCTGATCGGTCAGCGCAAATTCGGTCGTGAAGGGGATTTCTCGGTCCGCCGTGACAACTGTCACCTCGCCAAGTTCAAGGCCGGAAATGGGGTGCACGTCGCTCGGTTGTTCGACAGCGGGAGAAGGCGGCGCTTCCTGCGTGGCTTCGACCGGAGAACACGCGGCCAACAGAGCCACAAGCGGCGCGGCGCGCAGAAATTGCCGGGGAGTGGGCCAGTTAAAGATCATCGCGCTCTTCCTCTTCCGCTTCGATCACCCAGTCTTCCACCTCGCTTGGCTGGGAAGCCTCAAGGATGAATTGGACGTGTTCGTATAAGTGACCCGCGCGCAGCATCGCGGCAACCTGTTTTTCACGCCGCTTGCGACGAGCGTCTTGGTCTTCGCCCTCTTCGTCGAAATCGCGTCGGCCAAACGGCCCGAAGCCGCGCTTACGCGCCAGCAGCATCGCCGCCTTACGGCTGGCCGCTTCACCCGGCGCGTGATCGGCACGGGTCTGCTCTTCTATACCTGCCGCCCACAAGGCTTGCTCAACACGCCGTTTGCCATAGCCGCGCTGCGTCAAATCGCGCGAACGGCTGCGCGCATAGGCGTCATCGTCGACATATCCCAGTTCGATCAAACGAGTGACCAGTCCGGTCACATCAAGCTCGCGCGTCCGTCCGTCCTCATCTTCAGCGACGCCTCTCTCGCGAATTTTTCGAGCGAGATAGTTTTCCAGCTTGGCCGCCGTCGTCGCAAACCGCGCGGCGTAGGACAGCGCCAGATCGCGCAGCGCGGTTTCGTCGAGCGGGGCGCTCCGTTTCGCTTTGCGGCGGCCCGCCTTTGGGGCGCTACAGTGCGATGACGTTTTGCTTTCGCGTGAAACCATTTCGCCTTATTCGTGCCACACTCGTTATCAAATGGGAAAAACTTGGACTGTCTTGGTGCTATTGGCCAAGACGATTGGGACACAATAGCGCAGGCCCTTGTGGCCAAGCAAGTTACGGGTATCGCACAAGAATATGACCGACGCCGCATTGAAGCCGACGCCGAATGACTGCGATTTGCCACGCATTCGGGCGCAATTTTCAACCTTTGCCGAAGCCATAGATTACGCCGCACAGAGCCAAAAAGGCCTCAATTTCCACGATATGCGTGGACAACTTGAGCGGGTTTATCCCTACAGCGAGATGCGCGAAGACGCCCTGAAGATGGCGCGCCGCATGATTGCAATGGGCATAAATCCCGGGGATCGGGTGGCGCTGATCGCGGAGACCGGCCCTGAATTTGCCTCGCTGTTCTGCGCGTGCGTCTACGCCGGCGCGTGGCCTGTCCCGCTGCCCTTGCCCACCAGCTTTGGCGGCAAGGAGAGTTTTATCGATCAGTTGACCGTCCAGCTAAAAAGCTCGGATCCGGTCATCCTGATTTACCCCGAAGAGATCGGGGAAATGGCCGCCGCAGCCGCCGCGCGGCAGGGATGCGCCGGGGAAAGCTGGCAAGACTTCGTCAAGCGCGAAGCCAAACACTGCGCCCTGCCCGAAGTCTCCCCTGAAGACATTTGCTACCTCCAGTATTCGTCGGGCTCCACACGCTTCCCGCAAGGCGTCGCAGTCACGCATGAAGCGTTGTTGCACAATCTCTATGGCCACGCCGTTTCGATGGACCTCAAGGAAGGCGATCGCTGCGTCAGCTGGCTGCCCTGGTATCACGATATGGGGCTGGTCGGGTGCTTCCTGTCCTTGATCGCCAACCAATTTTCGGTCGACTTGCTGAAGCCTGACGCTTTCGCGCGCCGCCCGCTGGCATGGCTCGACATGATCAGCCGCAATCCCGGCAACACCTGCTCGTATTCGCCTACCTTTGGCTATGATATCTGCGCGCGCCGCATTTCGAGTCAGACCAACGTCGCCGAGCGATTTGATCTGTCGCGCTGGCGTATCGCGGGCAATGGGGCGGATATGATCCGGCCTGACGTGATGCAGAACTTCGTCAACGCGTTCAGCGCGGCGGGCTTCAAGGCGTCGGCCTTTACGCCCTCTTATGGTCTCGCCGAGGCCGTGCTCGCGGTAACTGTCATGCCTCCGGGCGAAGGCATTCGCGTCGAACTGGTCGAAGAAGAGCGCCTGTCGGGTGCACCGCGCGATATCTCGCGCCCGGCCCGCTATCGCGCGATCGTTAATTGCGGCAAGGCGCTGCCCGACATGGAAGTCGCCATTCGCGGCGAAACCGGCGAAGCGCGCGGCGATCATCAGATCGGCAAAGTCTGGTGCCGCGGCCCGAGCGTCATGCACTCCTATTTCCGCAACGAAGAGGCGACCGCTGATTGCCTTGTAGATGGTTGGCTGGACACCGGCGACATGGGCTACATGGCCGATGGCTATCTGTTCATCGTCGGCCGCGCCAAAGACATGATCATCATCAATGGTAAGAACCACTGGCCGCAGGATATCGAATGGGCGGTGGAGCAGCTTCCAGGCTTCAACCACGGCGACATCGCTGCCTTCGCGGTCGAAACCGACAATGGCGAAGAAGCGCCCGCCGTTCTCGTCCATTGCCGCGTGGCTGACCCGGTTGAGCGCGTGAAACTGCGCGAGCAGATCGCGGATAAGGTGCGTTCGGTCACAGGTATGAGCTGCGTTGTTGAGCTGGTGCCGCCGCGCACGCTTCCGCGCACCAGTTCGGGCAAGCTCAGCCGCGCCAAGGCTAAGAAGCTGTATCTGTCCGGCGAGATCGTCCCGCTCAAACTGGCGGCGTGAATTCCGCTCCTATTGACTCCACTCGGCGCGAAGGTCACCGTTTTCGAAGCGAGTGCTCACCTCAATCCCGCGCTCGGCCAAGATTGCCTGTGCGGCGCCCGCTTCGTCCTCTGGCCCCGCGATCACGATCGGCACATTCAACCGCGCGGAGGCCCAGGCGATCACATCCAAGGCCTCTTGACCCTGCTCGGTCGGCACAAAGGTCGGCTCGCTCTCTTCTTCGCTCGTCGCCACCTCAAATCCGATCATGCTTGGCAAATCGCTCAGTGGCGGGAGAAGCTCGATGGCCCATTCCGGCTCCGTCCCCGCGATCCGCTGTTCGAGTGCACGGTAAGCGGCAAGATTGGCACCATCGAGCCGCTCGGCGCGCACCATAGCGCGTCGGCGCGACCGATCAACGACCACCTGGTCTTCGGACACACCCGCCACCAAAGACAGTCGCTTCGCCAAGTCCTGGGCCCTCGCCGAGGCAGCGGCCTCCTCTTGCGCGCGGGCCGCGGATAGCTGCGCGCGCTGCGCCGCCGCGGCGCTGGTGTCAAAACGAAGTTGGCTGAGCGTTAGTTCAACCGGGCGACCAAGGCGCCCTTCCAAAGCGCGTTCGAGCTCCGCTTCGATCTCCGGCCGGTCTTCGGGCGTGAGCACTTTGGCCGCGACACCGAGAGGCTCCATACCAAACTCTATGTTGAGCTGATCGAGAATGGCGTCGGTGGGAAACTTCTCGACGATTTCGGAGCGAACGATCCGCTGGGCGTTCGCTTGAAAGGCGATCTGCTGGAGCGAAAACGCCAGCGGCACGGCGAGAGCAATGAACACCGAAAACACGGCGAGATTTTGGAAGGTCGATTGGCGCGCGGTCAAACTGGTGCTGAAACCGTAAGCGCGCGCCATGGCCCACGCGGTGAGGGCAATCGTGATAAGGTTGGTCACGTAAAGGAGCAGCGCGCCTGAGAAGACGGTCCAGTTCCACGTAGCGAGACCAAATCCCACGGTGGCCAGCGGCGGCATCAAGGCGGTGGCAATGGCGACGCCCACAATCGTTCCATCTCGCCCGCGGATCATAGCGTAGGCGCCCGCCAGCGCCGAAAACAACGCCACAAACAAATCAAACAGGTTGGGCTGGGTCCGTGCCGCAATCTCTGGCGTAATGGTCTGGATCGGAGAGAGGAACACAACCAACGCCGTCAAGCCGATGGCCATGATCGTGCCCCAGGCCAAACTCTTGGCCGACTGCCGCAGCCAGTTGTAATCGCCAATCGCCAGCGCGAAGCCCAGCCCCATGATCGGATCCATCAGTGGCGAGAGCAACATCGCGCCAATCACGACAGCGGGGGAAGACAGCAGCAGGCCGAGCACCGCGATGCCGCCGCTCATCGCGGTCATGAACAGGTAGCGTTCGGAAAGATCGCATTCCGCGCGGCGTTTTTCGATGACTTCGGCTTGGTTGACCGTCCCGATGACGTCCTGCAGCCAATAGCGGCGCAGGCTGAACAGAATCCTTGAAAACGGCGACCGGCGCTGTTTCACCGCTCCCGCTGTCGCGTCGGCCACATTTAGACCCGTATCCTTCGGGCTCCCATCGTCGTTCAACTCGGCCAAGTCCTTGCCCCTCTTTGTAAACTCTCGATACCGCCATCGCGCGCTGCGGGAAAGCGACATCGCACAGCTGGGACCTCGACCCAATCATCGACGAACGCATTATCATAGACGACGGCGCCGGGATGAGGCATTCTTGAACTCTGTGTTTTAGATCACTAATACACTTAAAGAATGCACGCGCGGGCGCTGAAGCGCTCATCGCAAAAAGGAGCGTACGAGCCGTCATGAGCACTGAGAACGAGGCCGCCACCAATATCGCCACCGCGACCAAGGAAGCGGCGGCTTTTGAGTTGACCCCTCCAGCCCCTGTGCCCGCTGTCGCGCCTGAGCAGGCCGCCGGGCTTGTCCCCGTCAGCACGGAAGAGAAAAGCAAGCTCGACAAAAAAGTCGACAGTTTCGTCGCTGATCTTGTGGCGGAGGACGCGAATTCGCCTGCCTTTGGCGAAAAGGTCGATCAGATCACGCGTATGGGTCAGGAACAAATCCGCGCGGCGGCCGGACACTCCAGCCGTTTTCTGGATCGGCCGGTCCGCGCCATGAATAGCGATTCCAATGTCGGCAAGGACTTGGCAGAGCTGCGCCGCACGGTCGAAGAGCTCGATCCGGGCCGCAAAGGCAAGCTGTTGGAGCCGCGCAAACTGTTCGGCATCATCCCCTTTGGTAGCAAGCTGCAGAACTACTTTGACAGCTACACCAGCTCGCAAGGGCACATCCAGTCGATCCTCGGCAGCCTTGAAGGCGGTAAGAAAGAGCTGGTGCTCGACAACGCCGCGATCGATCAGGAGCGCGCCAAGTTGTGGGAAGCCATGGGCGAGTTGGAGCAGATGATCCACATCGCCAAGACGCTCGATGAGCGCCTGGAAGCCAAGGCGCTCGAACTCGACACAAGCGATCCCGAAAAGGCCAAGGCGCTGCGCGAGAGCGCGCTGTTTTATGTGCGTCAGCGCACGCAAGACTTGCTCACGCAGATGGCGGTGAGCGTGCAAGGCTATCTCGCGCTCGACCTCGTCAAGAAGAACAACGTCGAACTCGTTAAGGGCGTCGATCGCGCCAGCACGACGACCGTCGGCGCGCTGCGCACCGCGGTGACGGTCGCGCAGGCGATGACCAATCAGAAGCTTGTGCTGGAACAGATCACTTCGCTCAACACGACCACGGCAAACATCATCGATTCCACCAGCACTCTGCTGCGCGACCAGACGGGCCAGATCCACGAACAGGCCGCCGCGTCGACGATTCCGCTGGAGACGCTGCAACGCGCGTTCCAGAATATCTACGACACCATGGATGAGGTCGACAACTTCAAGACCCGGGCGCTCGATTCCATGAAGCAGACCGTCGGCGTTCTAAGCGAGGAGGTTGAAAAGTCGAAAGGCTATATCGCCCGCGCCGAAGGTCAGGCGCAGGCGCAAGCCAAAGTGGCAAGCGAACCGTCTTTGCTGGCGCTGGATAGCTGATCCCGCATGGACTTAAGTCAAGAAACCGACCGCGAATTGGCCGAAAGCCGACGCGTACTGGTCGATAACCAGACTGGTGGTCGCCATCGGCTGCAAGGGTCGATCGGCAAGGGGTCTGCCAATCTCAAGATGAAGAGCCTGCTCAAAAAGGTTCGCAACATTGTGCTTGCGATCTTCGCCATCTGGCTGGGTGCGGGCATTGCAGGCGCTCTGTTCAACGGCATCGGCTTTTGGGGCGTTATGGCCGTCGTGGTCGCGACCGCACTCGCCGTCGCGGTGTTCTCCAGCTTTCCCAAAATCAAGACGCCCAAGCGCGCCGATCTCAAACAAGGCAGCCCGCAGCAGATGGTCGCGAACACCGAGTTATGGCTCGAAAGCCAGGCCAAGGCCCTGCCCCCACCCGCTGTGCCCGTCGTTGAGAAACTGGGCGTGCAATTGGATGCGCTGGGCTTGCAGTTGGAGACGATCGACCCCGCGCATCCAGCCATGAACGATGTGCGCGAGCTTGTGGGTGAATACCTGCCCGAAACGGTCGACAATTACCGCAAGATACCCGAGCACCTTCGCAAGGAAGAACACACGGGTAAGAGCGCCGACGAGCGGCTTACCGATAGCCTTGGCAAACTGTCTGGAGAGATCGAGCGCGTGACCCGGCAACTGGCCGAAGGCGCGATGGACGATTTGGCGATCAAGGACCGCTATCTCGAATATCGCTATGGCGGGGTCGAAGCGCTCAGCGATGAGAAAAACGGCTAAGGCCCATGAAAGTCCGCTTGCCTCACAATCTGGAGCCCGCCGAAGTGCGCCGCCGCCTCGAAGAGCGCAAAGGCGAGATCGTAAGCTATTTCCCCGAAGGCATGGCCTCGCTCGAAAGCCGCTGGATGGGTGAGGATCACATGGATTTTGTGGTCGCCATCGCCGGTCAACGCATTAAGGGATCGGTCGATATCGCCGAGGACCACGTCGTGATCGATGTGAACCTGCCGCTGATCCTGAGCTTCCTTAACAGCAAGATCGAAAGCTCTGTGCGCAAGGAAGGCACCCGCCTCCTCACTTAACCGCGACAGCCCCAACTCGGATTGGACAGTCGATCAATGCGAGCGCCTGTCGACGCAAGGCGTTTGCAAGCCATGCCCAAATGTGTCACTTTATTTAGACAGCTTTTCTGACCACGTCGTATGACAGAAAGGCGTAGTGGATCGGAGTGGATGGGATGGGTCAAATACAGCCGACTGAGAACCTGCGCCAAACGCTGCGCGGCGCGACCGCAAGCGCGCACGATCTTCTTGATGGCACCATGCGCGAGGCCGCAGGCTGGACAACGCGAGACGACTACACCCGATTTTTGAGCCTTCAATACGCCGCGCGGCTGCCGGTCGAGGCGTGGCTGGAGGCCAACGCTCCCAACGATCTGCGCCCACCAGCGCAATCGGCGCTGATCGCGAAAGATCTAGGCGAGTTGGACGAAGATCTTCCCGAGACAGCGGCCCAATTCGCAATCCCGACCCAACCAAACGCTAGTGAAAGCTCAGATCACGCTCGGGCGCTTGGCGCGGCCTGGGTGCTCGCGGGCTCATCGCTTGGCAATCGATCGATCCTGGGTGAGGTGCGCCGCACCGCACAGGACAATGGGGCCGCCGACTGGCCAACCACCTTCCTCGGCGATCCATCCATGCTCGAATTTTGGAAAGGGCTTCGCAAGCAGATTGAAGTCGGAGCGGAAACGGAAACCGTAGTACTGGCGAGCCAGGCGGCGGACGCCGTTTTCCAGCACTTTATCGATCACGCGCAATCGGCCTAGCCACCCGCACGTCACCACGTTTCGGATCAGGCCCTCTTTAGGTGGCCACATAAAGACGGAGATCATGAACGCACTCAAACCTGCGCGCGAATTGACGGATTGCGATCGCGAACCGATCCATCAGATCGCCGCGGTCCAACCGTATGGAGCCTTCCTGAGGGTTAGCAGTGACTGGACGGTGCGCCATCGCTCGCTAAATTGCGCGCAAGTTTTGGGACTGGCGCAAACGCCCACGGTCGGAACCAGTCTTAAGGACATCTTTCATGCTCCGGCCATCGATGCGTTTCGAGCCGCGCTGGTACGGCTTGCCGGTGCGGGCGAGGTCGAACGGCTGTTCGGGGTCCAACTCACACCAGATGGCGGACTGTTTGACTGCGCCGTGCACGCGGTTGGCGAGAGCATCGTCCTCGAAATCGAACCGCATAATAGCGGCGAATTCGTCAATCATGTCTCGCTGATTGCGCCCATGCTAGCGCAGCTGGAAGCGATCAAAGACATAGATGCGCTGTGCAGTCGAGCTGCGACTCTCCTGCGCGAGATGCTCGGCTACGACCGCGTCATGGTCTACCGCTTCCGCGCCGACGACAGCGGTGAGGTTATCGCCGAAGACGCGCGCGAAGACCTCGAGCCTTATCTTGGCCTGCGCTATCCTGCAGCCGATATTCCTCAACAAGCGCGAGACCTGTTTCAGATAAATCGCGTCCGCATGATCGCGGATGTTGCAGCCGAGCCTGCCTCTATCGAGCCAGCGGTTGCGTTCGGAAACCGGCCACTTGATATGTCGCTTAGCGTCTTGCGCGCCTCGTCACCGATCCACCTGACATATCTGAAGAATATGGGCGTCGAAGCCAGCCTTACGCTGGCGCTGGTGCGCAACAACAAGCTGTGGGGTCTCATCGCGTGCCATCATATGGAGCCTCGGCTGCTTTCGTTCTCGCTGCGAACCGTAGCCGAAACGTTCAGCCAGATGTTCTCTTTGATCTTGGACCGGGTGCTCATCGATCGCTCGGAACAGCTGCGGTCACGCGGGCGTGATGTGCACGGTCGCCTGATGGTCAATCTAGCCGAAGGCGCCACGATCGGCGAAAACGTCAAGATGGTAGCCGAAATGCTCGATGGCCTCATCGCGCACGATGGCCTCAGCGTAAATGTCGGCGGGCAGTTCACCTCTCACGGTATGGCGCCGACCGAAAAGGAGTTCCAAGCTATCGCGCCAGAGCTAGCCGAGGCTCAATTGGATAAGGTGTATGCCACGACATCGCTGGCCTCTCACATACCGTCGGCCGCCGCGTTTGGACAACGCGCCGCGGGCGCTCTTTTCATTCCGATTTCGCGCCAACCCAACGATCATCTGATCTTATGGCGCAAGCCGCTGGCTCAGAAAGTCAAATGGGCGGGTGATCCTTCTAAGGCGACGGTCACCGCGCCAGGCGAACGGCTGCAGCCACGCGCAAGCTTCGCCGCGTGGGAGCAAACAGTCGAAGGCCACAGCGAAGATTGGAGCGACGATGATCTTCACATCGCCGAAGGCCTGCGCGTCACCTTGCTCGAAGTGATTTTGCGCATGTCCGAAGAAGTGGCGCGCGAACGCATTCGGGCGCAGGAGCAACAAAGTCTTCTGATCGCCGAGCTTAATCACCGCGTTCGCAACATTCTCAATCTCATCCGCGGGCTCGTCTCTCAATCCAAGCATGACGCGATGGACGTCGACAACTTTGCGTCGATCGTCGCAGGGCGGATTACGGCGCTCGCGTCGGCGCACGACAACATTACGCAGGAAAACTGGGCGCCCGCCCCGCTGAACAAGCTTTTTGAATCCGAAATTGACGCTTACGTGCGAGGCACCGAGCACCGCTTCTCGCTAGAGGGAGTTCACGTTCTCATCTCCCCGGAAGCCTACACCGTTTTGGCGCTGGTCGTGCATGAGTTGATCACGAATTCCGCCAAGTACGGCAGCTTGTGCGACCGGAGCGGCTCGGTGCAAGTCACCATTGCGCGCACGCCGGATGATAATCTGTCTATTGCATGGCGCGAACGCGGCGGACCGCCTGTGCGGCCACCAAGCCGCCGCGGCTTTGGCTCAACCATTATCGAGAAGTCTATACCCTTC
>JBCCKJ010000050.1:0-11143 GCA_039027455.1 Pseudomonadota bacterium
CGGCTGCGCGCCAGTCAGAGTGACAATTCAATCCAGCTCTTCACGAAATTCATCGTCCGCCTCGCCCTCGCAATCGGGTTCTTCCTCAGGCCGAACCGACGCAGACATCGCGTCTTCCAGCGCCTCTTCGACCGGGTCGAGGAGGCCAGCGGCGCGCAATTCATCGATACCGGGCAAATCGCGGCGCGAGGCGAGACCGAAGTGATCCAGAAACTCGGGCGTGGTGGCGTAAATGACGGGGCGGCCCGGCACTTCGCGGCGTCCGGCGAGCTTAATCCATCCCGCTTCCAGCAGAACGTCGAGCGTGCCTTTCGCGGTCTGCACGCCGCGGATGGATTCGATCTCGGCGCGGCTCACCGGCTCGTGATAGGCGATGATGGCGAGAACTTCGGTGGCGGCGCGACTGAGACGGCGGACCTGTTCACGCTCGCGCCGCAGAAGGTGCGCCAAATCGGGCGCGGTTTCGAAGTGCCAGCGCTTGCCGCGTTCGACCAGATGCACCCCGCGCTGCGCGTAAAGATCGCTCAAAGCGCGCAAGCCATCGCGCACAACGCCGTTTTCCAGCCCGCCCAGATGCGCCGCCAATTGGTCGACGCTCATCGGCTCCTCCGCAGCGAACAAGGTGGCTTCCAACGCGCGTTCGACCTCATCTGGCCCGCTTTCTGTCGCGGTATCCGGTCGGGCAACCGTCTCGCTCACGCTGGCGCTCCCTGGCTTGGACTATCTTTCAAACGCCGGATACGCAGCGGCGCAAAGGCCGCCTCTTGAGCGATCTCAGCGCGGCCGGTGCGGGCAAGTTCCAGCGCCGCCACAAAGCTGGAAGCCAAAACCGATTTTCGCAATTCGGGGTCGGCGTGCGGTGGCAGAAAGTCGCGAATGTCCATCCATTCGAGCGTCACTCCCAACATGGCCGAAACACGATCAAGCGCGCTGTCGAGCGTCATGACGGGGCGATCCGCCACGTGATAGATTTTCGGCGCGGTGCGGGCCTTCACCTGCCCATAAGCCTGGATCAGCGAATAGGCGTCCGACTTCCACAGCGTCTTGCGGTCGATCCGCAGGCCTTCGGGCTTTCCACGCAGGAAGATGTCGCGCCCGATCCGGTCGCGCGCCATCAAACGCGCCGCCGCCTCGCGCATGGCGCCCAAACGCTGGAGGCGCAACTGCAGACGCAGCGCCAGCTCTTCGGGCGATGGGTCCTCCTGCTCATCCTTGGGCAGAAGCAGCGCGGATTTAAGATAAGCCAACCACGCCGCCATTACGAGGTAATCGGCGGCGACTTCGAGCTTTAGATCGGCGGCGCGCTCGATATAGCCAAGATACTGGTCGACGAGCGCGAGAATGGAAATCTGGCGCAAATCGACTTTTTGGCGACGCGCCAGATCAAGCAGCAGGTCGAGCGGTCCTTCCCACCCATCGAGTTCCAGATAGAGTTT
Organism: Pseudomonadota bacterium; assembly: GCA_039027455.1. Classification (GTDB taxonomy): domain Bacteria; phylum Pseudomonadota; class Alphaproteobacteria; order Sphingomonadales; family Sphingomonadaceae; genus Erythrobacter. The sequence continues at coordinate 1,437 of JBCCKJ010000050.1, forward strand.
GTCCTGCGAAGAGGCTGGCGCGGTGTCTTCTGGCCAGTCTTCCAATGCGGGCTCCATATCTGAACCGGCGGCACTCGCGAGCATAAAGCTTTCACTTTCACCCGCGGTGTCCGGCGCTATTTCGCCGGGCAAGGTGTCTTCCTCGTGCTCGCTCATGCGGCCTCTCCTGTAAGAGCCAAAAGCTCATCACGTTTGGCCAACAGCTCGCTTTGTCGGGCGGGAATAGCTTCGGCGATCGCCGTGCCTTCCAGAGCGGTGTTATGACGGGCCATTGTCGCTTCACTCATGGTCGGCGCTAGGTCACAGATGCCTCGCATGTCGTCCATCTTCGCCCAGCAATTCAGTGCTATGTCACATCCCGCAGCCCACGCGCGCGCCGCGCGCTGCGGGACGGTGTCCGAGAGAGCCTCCATATCGAGATCATCGGTCAGCAGCAGGCCCTCAAAGCCGATGTCTCCGCGGATGACGTCCCGAATAATGGTTTCCGACAAAGTGGCCGCGTTCTCGGCGTCCCAAACCGGGAAGATCAGGTGCCCTGTCATCCCGATTTTGGCGGAGTTCAGCGCGCGGAAAGGCGCGATGTCGTTTTCCAGCGTTTCGGCGCTTTCGTGCACGGTGGGCACCTCCTTGTGGGTGTCCACCATGCTGCGTCCGTGGCCAGGCATATGCTTGATGCAACCGGTAACCCCGCCGCGTTCCAACCCGTCGAGGATCGCGCGTCCGATGGCCGCGATTTGCATCGGTTCGGAGCCCAAGGCCCGGTCGCCAATAACGTTATGCCCCTCCGGCTGGCGCAAATCGAGCGGCGGATGATACGTCACCGTGATGCCCATCGCCGCCAGTTCGAGCGCCATGGCTTCCGCCCCAGCTCGAGCCGCTTCAATCGCGCTCGCGGGCGCGAGGCCATAAAGCCGATCGAAAGCTTCCCCTGCGGGATAGGGGGACCAATGCGGCGGGCGCAGGCGCGCCACCCGACCGCCTTCCTGATCAATCGACACTAGCAAGTGATCCCGACCATGCAGGCTGCGCAAATCGTCGGTCAACGCGCGCAATTGCTGCGGGTTTTCGCAATTGCGCCCAAACAGAATGTAGCCGGCCGGATCAGCCTCGCGGAAAAACGCGCGCTCGTCAGCCGTCAATACAGGGCCGGAGCATCCGAAGATTGCCGGTATCATCGTCAAAACGTTGCAGCGGGGAGGCGGTCAAGCAAGCGCGCTAACCTAAGAAAAAGACGAAAACAGGGGGAAAATGGGTGCAAAATCGGCCAAAATAACGCGAAACGCGGGGCTAGCCACCCAGTGACTACGGCTTCACCGCGCAATCGAGGCCCTCGCTCTTGAGGTTGCGGCACAGGGTGCGCGCTTCTGAAAGAGTGGGTGTGACCGCCTGTAAACGGAAGACCGTGCCGCTATCCGCCTGCCCCTCAAGTATCCGGTTCTTGAGCCCGACAAGCAATCGCGATTGGCTCTGAAGCGTCCTCCAGCCCTGCTGAGCGCGAGCGCGGGTGCTGTACGCGCCCACCTGAACGCCAACGCCTGTCGCTGCGGGCGGAGGCGGAGGCAGCGCGCGTGTGGGCTCTGGCGTAGGAGTGGGTGCAGGCGCGCTGGGCGACGCGGCGGGCGTCGCCATGGAAGGCGCGAAAGTCGGCTCTGGCGCGGCCTCAGTCGCATCGGCCAAGCGCGCATCGGGCGTCACGCCCTGCCCAACTCCGGGTGCAACATCGCCCGTTCCCGCGAATTCTTTCCCGCCAGTTTCCTCTGGCGCGCGTTTGATGGGGGCCTCGGGTGCAGCGATTGTGCTGCCATCGGCTACCGCCTCAGGCTCGCCGGCGTAGTTCGATACGAACCATACCGCGCCGACGATCGCCGCCGCCAGAACCGTCAAGAAACCGACAAAGACGCCAAGTTGCCTTTTATCGATGCCGCCAGCGCCGTCGTCTTCCTCGTCCACTTCGAGCCAAGGCAGGTTCGTCGTCTCGGCGAAGTCCAGTTCGTCCGCCCCGTTTTCGATTTCGTCAAATTCCGCTTCGATAATCACGGATGATCCTAGCCCCAATTTGCGTATCCAAAGCCCTAACGGCCCGGTTCTTTTTTCGCGTTACATCGATTCCACGGCTTCAACGCCCAAAACGCCCAACCCGTTTCGCAACACCTGCCCGATTGCATCGGCGAGGAAAAGCCTCGCCCCTGACAACCCCGCGTCGTGTTCCACAATGAAGCGCTTGCCCGTGTCCTTGTTCCCCGCCGTGTAGAGCGCATGAAGGTAGGAGGCGAGATCGTAGAGGTAAAAGGCGATACGATGCGGTTCGCGAGCCCGCGCCGCCGCCTCGACTTCGCGCGGAAACTGCGCCGCGCGCCGGATCAGCGCCAGTTCGTCTTCGCTCAGCCTTTCTAGTTCGTCTTCGCTTGGACCAAAGCCATGATCATCCGCGGCCTTGCGCAAAGAGCGCCGGATGCGCGCGTGCGCGTATTGCACGTAATAAACCGGGTTATCCTTCGACGCTTCGACCACTTTGGCGAAGTCGAACTCCATCTGCGCCTCGGGCTTGCGGGTGAGCATTGTGAAGCGCACAACGTCCTTGCCCACTTCCTCCACCATATCGGCGATGGAAATGAAATTGCCCGAACGCTTGGACATTTTGACCGGCTCGCCCGCGCGCATCAACTGCACCATCTGGACCAGCTTCACATCGAACGGGGTCGGCTTGCCCTTGCCTTCCGAAAGCGCCGCCACCGCCGCTTTGATCCGTTTGACCGTCCCGGCGTGGTCCGCTCCCCAGATGTCGATCAGCGCGTCAGACTTCGCCGCTTTCTCCATGTGATAGGCGAGGTCCGCACCGAAATAGGTCCATTTGCCGTCCGATTTCTTGATCGGGCGGTCTTGATCATCCCCGTATTGGGTCGACCGAAACAACGGCAGTTCAACCGGTTCCCAGTCTTCGGGCGGCGCTTTGCCCTTCGGCGCTTCCAGCACGCCATCGTAAACAAGATCGTGTTCGCGCAGCCAGGCTTCCGCCTCGTCTGGCTTGCCCGCCGCGTGCAGCGCGGCCTCGGAGGCAAAGACATCGTGGTGGATACCGAGCAACGCCAAGTCTGATTTGATGACGTTCATCATCTTGGCGACCGCCTGCTCGCGGAAAACAGGCAGCCAATCCGCCTCTTCGCTCTTGGCGTGTTGATCTCCGAACTCGTCCGCCAAGGCTTCGCCGACCGGGATCAGATAATCGCCAGGATAAAAGCCCTCAGGGATAGCGCCGATATCTTCACCCAGCGCCTCGCGGTAGCGCAGGTGCGCCGAGCGCGCGAGCGTATCAACCTGTCCGCCCGCGTCGTTGATATAGTATTCGCGGATCACATCATGTCCGGCGAATTCGAGCAGGCTCGCCAGCGCATCGCCCACCACCGCACCGCGGCAATGGCCCATATGCATAGGCCCGGTTGGGTTGGCGGAGACGTATTCAACGTTGACGCTTTGACCTGCGCCCATAACGCTGCGCCCATAATCTTCGCCCAAGGTCGCAATAGCCTTGAGTTCGTCGATCCACGCCGCTTGATCGAGCCGCAAATTTATGAATCCCGGTCCGGCAATCTCAGCGCTGAGAATAGCCGGATGTTCGGCCAACTTGGCGCATATCGCTTCCGCGAGCGCCCGCGGATTGGTCTTGGCAGGCTTCGCTAAAACCATGGCGGCGTTGGTCGCCAAATCACCGTGCGAAGGGTCGCGTGGCGGCTCCACCGAGACGTTGGCAAAGCTCACGTCTTCGGGAAGCGTTCCCTCGTCTATGAGCGCACGAAGCGCGCTTTCGACGACACTGGTGAAGGTTTTGTACAAGGTGATTTGAGTCATGGACTGGAGCGTATGCGTGATTTGGAGTTGAGCGCAGTGCCAGAAAGGAAGCGAGAGCCGGGGTCAAGCCTTGGATTTGCGATCGCCCAAGATGCCGCGCCATTCGACGGCACTGGTATGCAAGCGTTGCAACGCGCACGGCTCTGACTGTATGAGATGTGGTTTCCCAGGCATGCGCCGAGTTCTGGACCCGGCCCCGGTTTCCCCTTGAAGCCAATTACGCTGCCAACTCATTGAGGACAAAGAAAATGAGCGCGCACATCCCTATCACGCTCCTCACCGGCTTTCTTGGCGCGGGCAAGACGACCCTTTTGAACCGGGTCATGCAATCTCCCTCGTTTTCGGACACCTTGGTGATCATCAACGAGTTCGGCTCTGTTGGATTGGATCACGATTTGATCGCCAAAAGCAACGAAGACGACACCATCATCGAAATGTCGAGCGGCTGCCTGTGCTGCACAATCAAGGGCGATCTGCAGAAAACGCTCAAAGAAGCGCCTGAACGGTACAAGCGGGACGGGAAAAAGTCGTTTGAGCGGGTCATCATCGAAACAACGGGCCTCGCAGACCCGGCCCCTATCATCCAAACAATCATGTCGGACGAGCAGCTGATCGACTTTTATCGCCTGGCCGAGATCATCACCTTGGTCGACGCCGTGAATGGTGAGGCGACCCTCGATGCGCAGCCCGAAGCGCGAAAGCAGATCGCGGTCGCTGATACCTTGTTGATCAGCAAAACGGATATTGCGGACGAGGCGCAAACAGCCGCGTTGCTAGAGCGCGTACGGGCGCTCAATCCCGCCGCTTCGGTTTCTCGAGTTGTCGATCAATTGGACGATCCCGGCACCCTGTTTGGCCGGGGCAGTTTCAATCCCGAAGTGAAGACCGACCAAGTGCTTGAATGGCTCAAGGAAGAAGCGGAATCCGATCACGATCATCATCATCATCATCATCATGATGACCACGGACACAATCATGGGCATGATCATGCACACGACCACAGTCACGACCATAGCCACGACCATGATCACCATCATCATGATCACGATCACCACCACGACGTGAACCGCCATGATGATCGCATCACCTCGGTGAGTCTGACCTTTGACGAACCCATGCCGGCCAGGGTCTTTGACGATTGGTTCGGATTGCTGACCCAACTGAACGGTGTGAACATGCTTCGGGTCAAAGGCTTGCTCAACCTAGAAGAAATGGACGAGCCACTCGTCATCCACGGCGTCCAGCATATCTGGCATCCCCCAGCGATACTCTCCGATTGGCCGTCGGATGATCGGCGCTCGCGCATCGTCTTTATCCTTCGCGATATGGAAGAGAGCGATCTGCGAAAGGCGCTCGACTTCGTGGCCGAGCGGTACAAGAGCGCACAGCTAAAGGGTGAGCTTGCCGCCGCGGTCTGAGCCAAGCGCCGCCTGACACGCTTCCCTAATCAAAATCGGGTTGTCTCCCGCTCATCAGAGGCTAGGGATACGCCAGCGCTTTTGTCCGGGATGTGGGAGGGGCATATGCAACAGCACGCATGTTTCAGCGCCTCGGCGCCTGCCTGCGAAGGCCAACTTTTTTTCGCATTGATGACGCTCGCAAACGCCGGACTGAAAGTCTCCGACGTGCATAGCGCGCGTTCCTAATAACAGGATTTAGAAGCACGTATGGCTACTCTGACCTATCTCACGACCACCCACTTTGACTTTGGCGCCCTTGAGCAATTGCCAAGCGAATTGCGCAAAGCGGGGATCACCAAGCCATTTATTGCCACTGACCCTGGCTTGGTCGCTGTGGGAATGGTGGAGACGGTCAAAGCGGCGCTGGGCGCGGACTATTCCGCCTCCGTTTTCGATGGAACACCCGGCAACCCGACCGAGGAGGCGGTGAAACTGGCGCTGGCGCAATACCAGGCGGACGCGTGCGATGGCGTGATTGCGTTGGGCGGCGGGTCGTCGATGGACCTCGGTAAGGCGGTGGCGCTGCTTGCTGGAAGCGGCGGAGAGCTGGCGCAATACGATCCGCTCGTGGGCGGCGCCAAGCTGATCAAGACGGTCGCGCCGGTCATAGCTGTGCCGACCACGTCCGGCACCGGGAGCGAGGTTTCGGTCGGCTTTGTGATCATTCTCGAAGATGGGCGCAAGATGACCTTTGCTAGTCCGCTCTTCATCCCAAAGGCGGCGATCTGCGATCCGGAGCTCACCATGGGCCTGCCCGCCGGGATGACGGCGGCCACCGGCATGGACGCGATCACCCACTGCATCGAGGCGTTCCTTACGCCGCAGGTCAATCCGCCCGCTGAGGGCGTGGCGCTAGACGGGCTGTGGCGCGGTTGGCAGTATCTACCGCCCGCGGTGAAAGATGGAAGCGATCGCGACGCGCGCTGGCAGATGATGATGTGCTCCACCGAAGGCGCGCTGGCGTTCATCAAAGGTCTGGGCGCGGTGCACGCGATGAGCCACGCGGCGGGTCGAATTCGCCGACTCAATCTGCACCACGGCACGCTCAACGCGGTGTTCCTGCCCGCGGTGCTGCGGTTCAACGAAAGCGTGTGCGAGGAGAAGTATGTGCGCCTGCGCCAAGCGATTGGTTTGGAGCCCGGCGCCGACCTAGCGGAGGCGATTGCCCAGATGAACACGCAGATCGGTATCCCCTCAGGCCTGACGGAAATGGGGATCGTCGAAGACGACATCCCCGGCCTCGTCGAGTACGCTCAGAAAGACCTATCCGCCCGCGGCAATCCACGCCGAGCGTCGGACGAAGAGTTCGAAGCGATGATCAGAGAATCGCTCTAGCGAGCGCAGGTCTCGCCCGCCTTTTCGCGGGCTGAACAGCCGCTCCCCAAATTCCAGTCCCAAAACCCGCTGCCGACGTCGGTAAGTTGCGGGCGACGGGTCGTGCCATTGCAGGACGGCCTTAATTGTTGCGTCCAATGCATGTGGACCCCCAGCGCCAAAAGGTTTACTAGGCGTTAACTTTGATTCGAACGATCAATTTTGGACTGGGACGCACTCATTATGAAAAAGACAATTTTAGGCATTGCCGCGGCGCTGTGCGCCATATCATCACCGGCCAACGCAGCCACCAATCTTGTTCGAGAGGGCGGAAGTGGACCCGATATTGTTTGGGAAGACAATGGGAATCGGTTTGGCCTAATCGGCGCTGACGCTCGGCCAGATACTATCGACGGCGGCTTGGTTGATCTCGACTACATCAACAGCCTGATTACAGCTGGGCCGGTTGCCTTAAATCTGTTTGCATGCGTCGGCGGTTTCGACCTTGTTGCCTCTTCTTGCGACACGCCCGTGACTTCTTCGGTATTTGTGAATGACGGCGAGCGTCTCTTCGACAGCCTGATCGTCGAATTCAATGGCACTGGTAACGTGACTTGGCAGAACCCGACCGGTGGCACGGGCACACTGAACCTTTCCACAGTAACGCAATCCGGCCCGCCCCCCATCGGTGGCGCTATTCCTGAGCCGGCCACCTGGCTGATGCTCATTCTTGGTTTCTTCGGCGTGGGCGCGGCCATGCGCAGCAAGGGTGCCGCTGGCGCCGGTCGCCGCGAAGCCTTCGCGTAAACTCCATTAGATCCAGCGCTTCCGCGCTCCAGACTTGAAAATCAAAAAGGGCGCGAGACCGAGAGGTCCGCGCCCTTTTCCTTTGCGTGCTCAGTTGATGGTGAGTGGGCCTGTCACGCGGGCTTCTTCGCCTTGTCTTCGATCGCCTTGCGGATATCTTGGACAAAGCGCGAATGGCGCACGCCCCATAGGAACAGGTTCTGAATGGCGTTGCCTTTCCAACCGCATGGCCGCTTGATCTGGATCAGCAGGATATAGCGATCCTCGTCCGTTTCGTTCCAGACTTCGTGGTTAAACATATCGTCGAACACAAACGATTGCCCATCTTCCCAATGGAGCATGTGCTCGGTTTCGCCCTCTTCCAGACGCATCCGGCACTTTTCGCGCTCGGCGGGGGATTTGAGGGCAAGATGATACGTCAGCATGCCCTTGGTCATGCCCCAATGGCGCGGAATGTGCCCACCGGCTTCGAGCACCGAGAAATTGGCCGTCACCAGCCCCGGCACCTTTTCCAGCAGCGCAGCCGTGATCGGCGCGCGCCGTGCATTGGCTTCCATGCGGTAGCCATAGCCTTTGATAAAAAAGGCTCTCCAACGTCGGTCCGCTGCGATCCGGCCATGATCAAACGAAATATCGCCGAGAGACGGAATATCTTCTGCCCGAATGCGGACAGCTTCGTCGCGGATATCCTCCCAGCGTTCTTCCAAGACTTCGATCCAGGGGAAAGCCGATTTGTCCTGGATAGCCGCATCGGGAATCTTTGAGCTTCCCATAATGATCGCGTCAATCTTGGGCCGAAGCTCTTTGCCGATCTGGAACAGGGATTTGCCAACGAACGGCACTTTCCAACCGCGTTTCTTCAGGGTGTCTTGCCAACTCACGGGTCGACTCCACTTCGCGTCTTAGCGCGTCACGTTATACTTGAGCTGCTCTTCAGTAAGCTGGAAACCAACCAGCATTTCATAGCGCGTGCGCGCAATCGCCGCCTTCACTTCGGGATCAGCGAGCGGATCGAGCGCAGCGTCCACATCGCCGGGACGACGGCGGCGCGTGATTTTCTCGCGGATCTCGGGGGGAAGCGATGCCGAAGCGCGATCAATAAAACTTCCCGCTTTGCCGCTGCCCTGCGCTCGCGTTTCGCCATCGGCGAAGCTCAGCGTCACTTCGCCCACCCGCTTTGTCACAACGGCTGAACCGCCGCGCAAAACGGTGACAAAATAAGGGACCGTCACCGTGCGTGCGCCGCGCGGATCCATACGCTGCGCGAAAACATCAAAGCTCGCCTCGGAATAGATCTTCTCTGCGCCTTCGTCGCATGTCGTACGCAGATTGGTCATCGTCGCGCTGACATCGAGTTCGGCAAATGTCTGCGTGTCTCCGCGAAAGGTTGTGACGTCGCCCGTGTAGTCAGGAATGCCCACGGTTGGGCAAGTGGAGAGCACCGCGGTGATGCCGACGCCTTGCGTCAGCACAAGGTCACCCTCGCCAGCGCAACCCGCTAACGCAGCGGTCAGAGCGGCCAGAGGAAACACCCGACTACGAAACACCATTCGAACATCCGTCCTTGATAAACGTGCGACCCTGCTTTGGCGCCTATCCTTACGCCAGGGTCAAATCCCGCTTGCCCTAGCGAGGGCGCGTGGAAAGCGCTAGAGGGGCGTTTATGAACGTGCCCTTGTCCGAATCCGCGCTCTCGAAAGCCAACGCGACCCCGGCGACCGAAACGCAACCGCTGCGGTTGTTGATCGCCGCACCTCGCGGTTTCTGCGCAGGGGTGGACCGGGCGATTGAGATCGTCGAAAAATCGATCGAACGCTATGGCGCGCCGGTCTATGTGCGCCACGAGATCGTCCACAACAAATATGTTGTTGAAGGGCTAAAGGCCAAAGGCGCTATCTTCGTCAAAGAGCTCAATGAAGTGCCGAGCGACGCGCCCGTGGTGTTCAGCGCTCACGGTGTCCCGAAATCGGTCCCGGCTGAGGCGGAACGCCGCAAGATGATCTATCTCGATGCGACCTGCCCGCTGGTTTCCAAGGTTCACCGCCAGGCGGAGCGGTTGATCGACAAAGACCTGCACATCATTTTTATCGGCCATGAAGGCCATCCCGAAGTGATTGGTACGATGGGGCAGGTCGAGCCGGGCCAGATGACCCTGGTCGAAAACATCGAAGACGTGGACAAGCTCCCCTTCGACAGCGACGAACCGCTCGCTTACCTTACGCAAACCACGCTCAGCGTGGACGACACGCGCGAAGTGATCGAAGCGCTCGAATGGCGCTA
>JBCCKJ010000051.1:0-11115 GCA_039027455.1 Pseudomonadota bacterium
GGCAAGTCTATCCTGCTCGACGCGCTTGGGCTGATCTTGGGAGATAGAGCCGAGGTCCGTCTGGTTCGCACGGGCGAAGCCAAAGCCAGTGTCACCGCCAGTTTCGAATTTCGCGCTCTGCCAGCTTCTGTTCGGGACGCGCTCGACGAAGCGGACATCGAGTGGGAATACGGGGAACCGCTCCTTATCCGCCGCCAAGTGAAAGCCGACGGTGGATCAAAGGCGTTCGTGAACGATCAGCCGGTTAGCGCGGCTTTGCTGCGATCGTTGGCCCCGACCCTGGTGGAACTGCACGGCCAGCACGACGATCGCGGTCTTGTAAACCCGCGCGGCCATTTGGCGCTGCTTGACCGCTACGCCGGGACGGACCTCGATGGGCTTAGGGCGCATTACGACGCGTGGGCAAAAGCCGAAGCGCAGCTCTCCGAAGCGCGGGCTCAGGTCGAGCAGGCCAAGGCTGACGAAGAGCTTCTTCGCGCGCATCTGGCGGAACTGGAAACTCTGGATCCGCAAGTCGGTGAGGAAGAAACGCTCGCGGCGCAGCGCATCGACTTGCAGAAGGGGGAGAAGCTTTCGGGCGACCTCGAAGAGCTGCGGCGACTTTGGGACGGTTCGGATTCTCCCCTCGCCAATCTGCGCGTGGCGGCTCGCAAGGTTGATCGTATCGCGGACCAGCATGAATTGCTGGCCGAAGCGCTCGAGGCGCTGGACCGAGCCGTTATCGAAGCGACCGAAGCCGAGGAGCGATTGGAGACGGCAGGCCACGCGCTCGTCCATGACCCTCAAGCGCTCGACGCGGCGGAAACCCGCTTGTTTGAGCTGCGCGCCTTGGCTCGGAAACACTGCTGCGAAACGGACGCGCTGCCCGATCTGATGGGCGAGATGCGCGCTAAACTGGATGCGATCGAAGGCGGCGAGGCAACACTGGGCAAGCTCGAAGCCGCTGCCCACAAGGCCAAGGATAGGTTTCAGAAAACCGCCGAGAACGCCTCTAAAGCGCGCGCTGAGGCGGCCAAACGCTTGGACGCGGCGGTGGCCGTCGAACTTGTCCCGCTTAAGTTGGACGCGGCGAAGTTTCAGACATCGGTTGAGAGTCTACCGGAGGAGCGCTGGGGAGCGTTGGGCCATGACAGCGCTGAGTTCTTGATTGCGACCAATCCGGGCGCGCCGTTTGCGCCGCTGACGAAGATTGCGAGCGGCGGTGAGCTTTCGCGCTTCATTCTCGCGCTTAAGGTGGCGCTTGCAGAGAAGGACGGCGCAAGCACCATAATCTTCGATGAGATTGATCGCGGTGTGGGCGGCGCGGTGGCTTCCGCCATTGGCGAACGGCTTGCCCGCCTTGCCAGCAGCGAGGGGCAGCTTCTTGCAGTCACGCATTCGCCGCAGGTCGCTGCACGCGGGGGGCTCCATTACCTAATAGCAAAATCGTCGAGCGGTACGGTCACCAAGACAAGCGTTGTTGAACTAGACGCGTACGGTCGCCAAGAAGAGATAGCGCGCATGCTTTCGGGGGCTGAAATCACCTCCGAAGCCCGCGCGCAGGCGGACCGATTGCTTGAAGGTGTTTAATGGAAATTCTGGGCGGAATTGTTCTTTCGATCTTTGCTTTGGTGTTACTGGCCGCTTTGGGCCTCACCACCGTGCTGGCGTTGACTCTGATGGCTGTGTTTGGGCTGCTGAGCAATTGGAGCTTCAAGCGGATCTTCTTCCTGTCTTTCTTCCTCGGCCTTTCCGCGCCTTTCCTGTTGGGAATGGCGACTTACTCCGCGTTTGAGGATGGCTCGCTCGAAAGAGATCTGCGCGCCGAACTGGGGGATGTGATCACCATTCCCGAAGAGCGGGTTGAGAACTGGCGCGAAAGCCTCGATGAGCTGCGCGAAATCGGTCAGGAAGTGGATCGTGGCGAATTGACGGACGAACAGGCCGAGGAACGCATCAAGCGCCTGTTTAACGGATCCGACAACTCCGTGACGATTGATCTTGACGGTGTGGAAGTCGGCGAAAATGAGGACGCCATTCGCATCCAGATCGACTAAGCGTAGGGGCGATGACGAGTCTTAGCGAAGCCGACGCCGCCAACGAACTGATGCGCCTTGCAAAGGCGATAGCGCGGCACGACAAGCTTTATCACGCCCAGGACGCGCCCGAGATCACCGATCAGGAATACGACGCGCTGGTGCGGCGCAATCGCGAGCTTGAAGAGGCGTTCCCGCATCTGGTTCGCGAAGATAGCCCGTCGAAAAAGGTCGGTCACCAGATTGCCGCTTCGCCGCTGAGCAAGGTTACGCATGAGGTTCGCATGATGAGCCTCGACAACGCGTTTTCGGACGAAGAGCTGATCGAGTTTTTCCAGCGTGTGCGTCGCTATCTCAATCTTGCGGATGATGAGGCGGTTGGTTTCACCGTCGAAGACAAGATTGATGGGCTCTCGTGTTCGCTGCGTTATGAAAAGGGCAAGCTTGTGCGCGCGGCGACGCGCGGGGATGGGCAGGTGGGTGAGGATGTGACCGCCAATGTCGCTCACATCCCCGACATCCCGCAAGAGCTCCCGGCAGGGGTTCCTGACATCTTCGAGGTGCGCGGCGAAGTCTATATGGAGCGCGCGGCCTTTGCGGCGCTCAACGAAAAGGCCGAAAAGGAAGACACCAAGCGCTTTGCCAATCCGCGCAACGCCGCCGCTGGCTCTCTGCGCCAGAAGGACGCGAGCGTAACAGCCCAGCGGCCCTTGCGTTTCTGGGCGCATGGTTGGGGCGCGGCGTCCGAAATGCCGGGCGCAACCCAGAGTGAGGTGGTCGCGGCGCTGCGCAAGTGGGGCTTTCCGATCTCGCCGCTTTTTACCCAGTTCGACACCCCCGACGAACTGGTCGCCCACTACAACACAATCGGCGCGGCGCGGCCTGATCTGCCCTATGAAATTGACGGAGTCGTCTACAAGGTCGATCGGCTCGACTGGCAGGAGCGTATGGGTTTCGTCGCCAAGGCACCGCGCTGGGCCATCGCTCGCAAATTCCCGGCGGAGAAGGCCGAGACGACCTTGGAGGCGATCGACATTCAAGTTGGTCGCACGGGCAAGCTAACCCCCGTGGGCCGCTTGGCGCCTGTCTTGGTGGGCGGGGTCACCGTTACCAATGTGACGCTACACAACCGTGATGAGATTGAGCGGTTGGGCGTGCGTCCGGGGGACCGGTTGATTATCCAGCGCGCGGGCGACGTGATACCGCAAGTGGTTGAAAACCTGACCCGGGACGTAGACCGTGAGCCGTATGTCTTCCCGCACTGCTGCCCCGAATGCGGCAGCGAAGCGGTGGCGGAAGAAGGCGAGGTCGACGTGCGTTGCACGGGCGGCCTGATTTGCCCAGCTCAGCGCACGGGCCGTTTGGAGCATTTCGTCAGCCGCAAAGCGCTTGATATCGACGGGTTCGGTTCCAAAACGATCGCGCAGTTTTTCGATTTGGGTTGGCTGGAAAGCCCGGCGGATATCTACCGGCTGAAAGACCGGCAGGAAGACATACTTGGGCTCGAAGGTTGGCAGGAAAAGTCGGTCGACAATCTGCTCGCTGCGGTGGAGGCTAAGCGCGAGCCTGACGCGGCGCGGTTGCTGTTTGGTCTCGGCATTCGTCATATCGGCGAAGTGACCGCACGCGACCTGCTGAAGGCGCAGGCGACGCTGCCCGCGCTGCGCGAGGCGGCGCAGAGCTTTGGCGCGTATCGTGAAGAGCACCCGCACGTCGAGGGCGAGAAGGCCTCACCCTTCAAAAACCGGATGGACGAAGCGGCGAAAGACGCTTTGGGCGTGAGTGACGGAGTGGGAGCCACAGTGGCTCATTCGCTCGCCGATTTCTTTCACGAGCCACACAATGTGGCTGTCTGGGACGACATTTTGAGCGAGGTGAGCCCACCGCGCTACGAAGTTGAAACGGTTCAAAGCGATGTGGCGGGCAAAACGGTCGTCTTTACCGGCAAGCTTGAGACGATGAGCCGCGACGAAGCCAAGGCGCAGGCTGAACGTTTGGGCGCGAAGGCGGCCGGTTCCGTCAGCGCCAAGACCGATCTCTTGGTGGCGGGGCCGGGGGCTGGTTCCAAGCTAAAGAAGGCTGAGGTTCTGGGCATCGATGTGATTGACGAAAAGGACTGGGCTGCGATCGTGGCGGCTGCGGGCTAGGCAGACTTCGCAAACAAGGGTGAAAAGGGGGGCGATGAGAGTTCTAAACGAGCCTGAGAGGCTAAGCGGGCTGTTTCTGATGGTGGGCGGCGCGTCGCTTTTGTTCATCATTATCGAATATATTCTGCTGTCGTCCGGTGCGCCTGGCTTCGATCAACTTCAGGATCGGGCCGCCTACTACCTAGAGCGCTACCCTTCGCTGGCGCGTGGCTGGCATTTCGAGATCGTCGCGATGTGCTTTGTCGGCGCTGGCGCATTGATGCGCCTTGATAGCGCGGCAAAAGGTGGTTGGGCGCTGGCGGCGATGGGCATTGCGGGGGTGCTTCCAATGTATCCACTGATGATCGGTGGATACCCAGCGGCCTTGCAAGCCGCGCAAGACAATGTTCTGGCCTATGAGATACTGAACGAGATCGCCTGGGAGGTGTTCGTGGCAGGCAACATGGTGCTGAATCTGGGGCTGGCTCTCGCCCTATGGCTGGAACGGCAAGCCTCGTCTCAAAGAGCGCCAAACTGGGTCTTGTGGCTTGGATTCCTCGCCAACTTGGCGGCGGGATTGGGCATGGCTGCGATGCACGCGGGGTTGCCGGTGCAGATCAGCCAAGCTGGAAGTTTCGCGCTGATCGGCTTTCTGGCTCTGGCGGTTTTCGGTGCGTTTCAGGCTTTTAAGCGCGTTTCGGTGCCCCAGTGAGCCTGCTCCACGATCTCCACCCGCAAGCGGTGCGCATCTCGGCGGCGTTGCGCGCGCGCGGTGAACGCATTGCGGTGGCCGATGGCGCGACCGGAGGTCTCATCATGGCCAGCCTCTTAACGGTGCCGGGCGCGCTCGACTTCTTCAAAGGCGGAGGCGTGGTGTATTCGTTTAAGGCGCGCAACGTCCTGTTCGACCTTCCTCGCGAGGCCTATGAAGGCATGACGTCGGCCACCGAAGAATACGCGATGCTTCAGGCGCGCGCGATCCGCGATCGATTGGGCGCCCAATGGGGCTTGGCCGAAAGCGGATCAGCGGGGTCGAGCAAGCATCCGATGGGAGTGGTGTCGGGCCGAAGCGTCGCGGCCATAGCGGGCCCCGGTGTGGAGCGCGTAGCGATCGTCGAGACCCACAGCGACGACCGCATCGCCAATATGTACGCGTTCACCCGCAACGCTCTGGATCTGGCGGAAAAGGCCCTTTCTGAAGAAAATTGAAAAAAGTTGAGCAGGTCTGTCGAATCCGCCTTGCGGGCTTCGTCTTGGTGTCAGAGCCTCGCCACATGGGCGCCGGCCAAGGATGGAGAAACCCAAATGCAGTACTTGTTGCTGATCAACGAAAGCGAAGACGCTTACTCCGGCGAAGATGGAGCGCAGGTTATGGAGGCCACTCTGGCCGGGCATATGGCGCTTATCGAAAAGCTGACCGCCAGCGGCACCGAATGGTCGGGCAACCGGCTGCGCGAGGCCGCTACAGCGACCACGATCCGTTATCAGGCGGGTAAGGGCGCCCTTCATGATGGTCCGTTCACGGAAACCCATGAAGAACTGGGCGGCTATTACGTGGTCGAGGCCGCTACACTGGATGAAGCGATTGAATGGGCTCGTATGATCCCCATTCCTGGCGACGGCGCGGTTGAAATCCGCCCGATCTGGCCGGATGAGGACATAGAAGACGCCTGATGAGAGGCGCGTTCGATCCTGACATGGTATCGGGCGCGCCGCTCTCACGCGCGCTGCCGACCGCGCGGCCTTTGGTTGTGGCGGCGCTGGCCGCGCATCTGGGCGATCTGGACGCGGCCGAGGAGGCGTTTGCCGACGCGTGCGTAGCGTTCACCGAAAGCGGAGCCGAGCCGGAGAACCTCGCCGGATGGTTGATCACGGTCGGGAAACGCAAGGCGGTTGACCGCATTCGAAAACGCGACGCTCGGCAACGCGCGGATGACGGCGCAATGGAAATTGCCGAACTTGAGGAGCCCGATATGGGCGAAGTCATATCTCTTCCCGACCCTATCCCTGATGAGCGCTTGCGGCTGATCTTTATCTGTTGCCACCCCGCACTTGCCCCCGAAGCGCGAGCGAGTTTGGCGCTCAAGGTGATTTGTGGTCTTCCGGTGAGCGATATCGCTGCGCTGTTCTTGACGAGCGAGGCGACCATGTACCAGCGCATCACCCGCGCCAAGGCGAAGATTGAGGCCGCCAAGGTATCCTTTGAACTGCCACCACGCGCCGCGTGGCCCGAGCGTTTGGAAGCCGTTTTGCTGACGCTTGAGCTGGCTTACACCGCGGCCTACACTGACGTTGGCGGCTCCCGCGATATCAATCGTGGTGGTGAGCTTGCTTCTGAGATCGAACGCCTGGCGTCCATGTTGGCCGACCTTCTGCTGAACGAACCCGAAGTCTTGGGAATGGCCGCTCTTGTCGCTTTGGCGCGTTCGCGCGAAGCGGCGCGCGTGGACGAGGGCGGGGCGATGGTGCCGCTCTCCGGTCAGAATGCGGCCATGTGGGATAGGGATCGAATTGAGCGAGCAAGGCGGTGGTTGGACCAAGCCGCCGCGCATGCGCAGACAGGGCCATATCAAGTCATGGCGGCTATCCAGCTTACTCACGCACGGCGGGTTTTTGATGGCGCCGTGGATTGGAACTCTATCCTGAAGCTTTACGACGCCATGATGGTGCTTCGGCCCGGGCCTATGGTGTGGCTCAATCGCGCCATGGCTTTGGCAGAGGTTGAAAGTCCGACTGTGGCGTTAAGCGCTTTGGAAGAAGAAGCGCTGGGTTCTGTGCGAGGTACTCGGCCGTATCTTTTGGCCAAAGCTCGTCTGCTGGAAATGATGGGCAAGCCCGAGCTAGCGTCCGAGCACATCTTCAAAGCGCTCCAAACGGAGCCGCCCAAGGCCGAACGGCTCTACCTCGAAAACTGGGAGCGCGGGCTTTCAAAAGCGCTCTAAAGCGGTCGCCCTCTCCAGCCTTACATAAGCGCACGCGCCCGATCGCGGCCCGTCAAGCGGCGGCGGAGCCAAAGGATGGCCCAGTCGCCTTTTTGCAGACGGTCGCGCGGGGCAAATCCGGCTCGTTTGCAGGCACGAAGCACGCTTTGCTCTTGCTCGCCCGCTAACAGCCCAGCCAAAAGCAGATCTCCACCGAACGAAACATTGGCGGCGAAATCGGTCGCCAATTCAATCAATGGGCCTGCGAGAATATTGGCAATCAGCAGGTCATAGGGACCGCGCACACGCAGCAATGGATCCGCCATTCCGTCGGCGATCACCATCGTCATTTCGCCGGGTCCGGGACCAAGCGGGATATCGTTCATCGCCGCGTTGTCCTCGACCACCTGCGCGCACACCGGATCAATGTCTGAAGCTGTCGTCTCTGCGTGAGGCCACAAGCGCATCGCCGCAAATCCGAGCAGACCCGTCCCCGTCCCGATGTCCGCCACACGCCGCGCCACGCGCCCGCTTGCCTTCATGCGGCCGAGCATTTCCATGCATCCCGCGGTGGTTTCGTGCTGGCCCGTCCCGAACGCTTGCGAAGCGGGGATAACGAAGTCGATGGCCGCGTCATTTGGGGGATAATCGGGGGTGTGAACGTGAAACGGTCCGGCCTCGATTGGCGGTGTGCCTTGTTGGCTGAGAGCGACCCAGTCTTCATCTGGAAGCCTCTCGACCGTGATCTTGGGCTCATCGCCTTCGAAGAGGTCTAGCATGGCCTGCTTCTGCGCTTTTCCAGGCTTTGTCGGATACCAGCCCTCCAGGACCCATTCGAGCGGCCGCTTCTCGTCGATTTCGTGACCCGAGATCACGAGATCAGGATCCCACTCCACGATGTCCTCATGCGCGAGTAACCCAGCCTGAACCGCCGACTTTGGCGCGTGGATGATGAGTTTCCAGCTGGAGCTCATGGGGTACCTTCCTAGCGCACGAAGCTGGCGCCGTTGGCGTCAATCACCGCCCCGGTCATGCTGGCCGGGGCATCGAGGGCGCAAAAGGCGATGATCTTGGCGATTTCTTCGGGCTCTGCGACACGGCCTAGCGGGATATCCGCCAGCAGCCCCGGTCCCCCGCGCGTTTCCAGATAATCCCCTGCCATCGCAGTGTCCGTGAAACCGGGCGTTATCGCAAAGCTCAGGATACCCTGAGAGGCAAAACCGCGCGCGATCGTTTTATGCATCGCGATCATGCCTCCTTTCGCCGCGGCGTAGTGCCAATGGGCGGGGCTGTCTCCGCGATAGGCCGCACGGCTCGCCACATGCACAAGCCGCCCGCCAACGCCGCGATCCTGCCAATGGCACACCGCAAGCCGCGACAGCTGGGCGGCGGCGGAGAGATTGATACGCAGGGTGTCTTCCCACGCGTCGAGCCATTCGATATCGGATCGCTCAATCCGGTTGGCCTCGAACAGGCCAGCGTTGTTGATAAGCACGTCTATTCGGCCCCCGGATCGCGCCAACGCCGCCTCCCACAAGGCTTGCGCGGCCATCGGGTCGCGGAAGTCGGCGGGGATGAAATCCTCGTCTCCGGGAGAGGTCTGGTGCCCTATGACCGAGCATCCTCGTGAATAGAGCGTTTCGTAGGCGGCGGCACCGATCCCGCGGCTTGATCCGGTGAGCAGAATGAAACTCATGGCAAGCTCTATCCAAAACTTTGCAAGTCTTGTCGAGGCGAGGGCGCTTGCGCGCGGCTGAACATGCGGTAAGACGCCTCATTGGGATAAAACGCTAAAGAAGAGCAATAATGGCACAAAGACCGCTTTCTCCACACCTCCAGATATGGCGGTGGGGGCCGCATATGCTGGTATCCATTCTGCACCGTGCCACCGGTGACGGAATGGCTTTGGTTGGATTGGGGGTTTTGGTGTGGTGGATCGGCGCTCTTGCCAGCGGCCCCGAAGCTTATGAGACCTTCCTTTGGGCTGCGCGTTCACCGATTGGCTATATCGTGATGATCGGCCTGACTTGGGCGTTTTTCACCCATATGATGAGCGGACTACGCCACTTCGTGCTCGACATTGGCGCGGGCTATGAGCTCGACACCAACCGTTTCTGGTCCATTGCCTCTCCGGTGATTGCCATCGCGCTCACTGTGGCGGTGTGGACCTACATTCTTCTTCGCGATGGAGGGCTGGCCTAATGGGTAACGGCACTTCCATCGGCCGCGTTCGCGGGCTTGGATCGGCGCATGATGGCGCGCATCACTGGTTGACGCATCGCTTCACCGCGATTGCCAATCTGGTTTTGATGAGCTGGTTTATTGTGAGCCTGCTGTTGCTCGGGGATTACAGCTACGCCTCCATGGTGGGTTGGATCTCGCATCCGATCTCAGCTGTGGCGATGATCCTTTTGATCACAAACCTGTTTTGGCACGCGCAAATGGGCCTGACGGTGTTGATCGAGGACTACATCCATGAATCGGGCTCAAAGTTCGGACTTCTGACCCTTCTCAACCTTGCCGCTGTGGGCGGCGGGGCCTTCTGTATTTTCAGCGTCGCGACGCTGGCTTTTGGAGCATCCGCGTAATGGCAACCGCAGCAGCAAACGATCCCGGTCCTCAGCTTCAGGGCTCTTACAAGATCATCGATCACACGTATGATGTGGTGGTCGTGGGCGCGGGTGGCTCGGGCCTTCGCGCCACGATGGGCGCGGCGGAAGCGGGCCTGAAAACGGCGAACATCTCGAAGGTGTTCCCCACACGCTCCCACACCGTGGCGGCGCAAGGCGGTATCGCGGCTTCGCTCGGCAACAACACGCCCGATCACTGGACCTGGCACATGTACGACACCGTCAAGGGGTCGGACTGGCTGGGCGACCAAGACGCGATTGAATATCTTGCGCGCGAAGCTCCGGCGGCTGTTTACGAGCTGGAGCACGCTGGCGTGCCCTTTAGTCGCAACGAAGACGGCACGATCTATCAGCGCCCCTTTGGCGGTCATATGCAGAATATGGGCGCAGGCCCGCCCGTGCAACGCACTTGCGCGGCGGCGGACCGCACCGGGCACGCTATGCTGCACGCGCTGTATCAGCAGAGCCTGAAGTACGACGCCGATTTCTTCATCGAATACTTCGCGCTTGACCTCATCATGTCTGATGTGGGCGGCGAGAAGAAGTGCGTGGGCGTGATGGCGATGTGCTTGGACGATGGCACGATCCACCGTTTCCGCGCGCAGTCAGTCGTATTGGCGACCGGTGGCTATGGCCGTTGCTATTACACCGCGACCTCCGCGCACACCTGCACGGGCGATGGCGGCGGTATGGTGCTGCGCGCTGGATTGCCTTTGCAGGACATGGAATTCGTCCAATTCCACCCGACCGGCATTTACGGCGCGGGCGTGCTCATTACCGAAGGCGCACGCGGCGAGGGTGGTTACCTGACCAATTCCGAAGGCGAGCGCTTTATGGAGCGCTACGCGCCATCAGCCAAAGACTTGGCGAGCCGCGACGTCGTCAGCCGCTCCATGGCGCTCGAAATGCGCGAAGGGCGCGGCGTGGGCGAGGATGGCGATCATATCCACCTGCACCTCGACCATATCGATCCCGATGTGCTGGCGGCGCGCCTGCCGGGCATCACCGAAAGCGGCAAGATTTTTGCAGGCGTTGATCTCACCAAAGAAGCGCTCCCGGTCACGCCGACCGTCCATTACAATATGGGCGGCATCCCCTGTAACTATCATGGGCAGGTGGTCACGCTGGGCCCCGATGGCGATCCCGATCATGTAATCCCGGGTCTCTACGCGGTCGGCGAAGCGGCGTGCGTCTCCGTCCACGGCGCGAACCGTCTTGGCTCAAACTCGCTGATCGACCTTGTGGTCTTTGGCCGCGCGACCGGGCTGCACCTTAAGGAGAACCTGACGGCCAACGCGGCTCAGGCCGAATTGCCAAAGGATTCCGCCGATCTCGCGCTTAACCGTCTGGATCACTTCCGCTACGCCTCGGGCGCTTCGCCCACGGCGCAGATCCGCGCGGAGATGCAAAAGGCCATGCAGAA
>JBCCKJ010000052.1:0-11106 GCA_039027455.1 Pseudomonadota bacterium
ACCTTAAGGCCCAGATCGCGGTGATGCTTGGGCATCATGCGGTTCACGGTGTCGTTGAAGACGATATAGGGCTCGCCCGTGGCGAGGCGGGTTTCGACCAGCTTCTGGAACAGCGAGCGCGCGTCGACTTCGCCGCGCACATCGCCCGTCTTGGGCGATTTGAGCTCGAACCTGTCACCGTTGCGCACCGCTTCCATGAACTCGTCGGTCACCAGCACCCCGTGGTGCAGGTTCAGCGCCTTGCGGTTGAAGTCGCCCGAAGGTTTGCGGATTTCGAGGAATTCCTCGATTTCGGGGTGACTGATGTCGAGATAGCACGCCGCCGAACCGCGCCGCAGCGATCCTTGCGAAATCGCCAGCGTCAGCGAATCCATCACGCGCACAAACGGAATGATGCCGCTGGTCTTGCCGTTGAGACCCACCGGCTCACCAATGCCGCGCACATTGCCCCAGTAGGTGCCGATGCCGCCGCCCTTGGAAGCGAGCCACACGTTCTCGTTCCATGTGCCAACGATGCCGCCAAGGCTGTCGGACACCGAGTTAAGGTAGCAACTGATGGGCAGCCCGCGTGACGTGCCGCCGTTCGACAGAACGGGCGTTGCGGGCATGAACCACAGGTTCGAAATGTAATCGTAAAGGCGCTGCGCGTGATCCTGATCGTCGGCGTAAGCGTCCGCGACGCGCGCAAAGAGGTCCTGAAACTTCTCTCCGGGCAGCAGATAGCGATCGATCAGCGTTTCCTTGCCAAACTCGGTGAGGTTGGCGTCACGCGCTTCATCCATCTTGATGTTGAAGCGGCGATCGTTGACCTTCTTACTGTCGGAGCTCGCGGCTTCCTTCGCCGCCGCCGCCACAGCGTTGCCGAGCGCTTCCGCGCCCTTGGCCGCGATCAGTTCTTCGCTTCCAGCGTCGGACTTTGCCATGTCTATCGCCTTTTCGTTGGTCGTTTCGGTCTCAGTCAGGACGTCCGCTGTGTCTGTTTCGCCTGGCACGCTGTCACTCGCCTTAAAATCCATCAATCGCACCCATTCATCGCATGAGAAAGAACGCTGGGCAAACGCCAATGTTCCAACTCTGTTCTCAACACTTTGTCGACAGCCTTGCCCCCTGCTTCGTCCACTCCAGAGCGTATCCTCAAGATGTAGACAGGCTTGTCCGCCGAGTTCTCAACGGGCCGCAGAGATCCTGTGCTTTTCAGCGAATCTTCTCCTGTCAGCGCCGACACACTTTAGAGGTGAGGCGCCGGAGAAATCACAAAAGCTTGTGGGGTCCCCGCGAACCGAGCCACTAGATACTGAATCGGGCGCGGACTCTCGTCAACGGCCTTTTAACCATGATTGCGGCGATTTTTTCTCTATGCTGCACTGCAGCAAGGCCGCGACGCGTGGTCAAAGCTTGAGTCGCGCGTTGCGCAACCCCCAAAATGAATCTGTGAAGAAAAATTTGGTGATTGAATCATGTGAATCAATCCTTGAATCTTTCGCCAACGCGATTGCAATTTTGTTGCGCTGATGGGCCGGTTTGTTCGCGCCGTCGTAACGGCAACCGACCCGCGCCTGCGCATTGAGCGGGAGCCTCTCTTACTCCGCCGCTTCGCGTTGGCCCGCGCCCACACCGCGCGCGTGATTCGCGATTTCGTCAGCAAACTGATTCACCAGTTCGAGCGGGAAATCGTGGCCCCAGCCGGGCACGGTGACCAAGCGGGCGCCCGGTATGGCTTCCGCCGTCGCCTCGCCCGCGGCGAGCTTCACCAGCGGATCGTCTTCGCCGTGCATCACCAAAGTCGGCGTGGTGACCGAGCCGAGGCGCTGGGTGCGGTCGCCATCGTCGATGATCGCCGCCAACTGGCGCGGCAGGCCCATCGGATAGACGCTGCGCTGCACGCTGGCGCGCACACGTTCGCGCGCAAAGTCCTCGTCGCGCGGGAAGCCGGGGCTGCCAATCGCGCGCAGCACATGCATGCCATGCTCCACCAGCACCTCTTCCTCGAGCGAGCCCGGGCGCTTGGTCAGCGCCTGCATGGCGGCCTTGTCCGCTGGCGGCAGCTTGGCGTTGCCCGTGGTCGACATGATGGATGTGAGTGACATCAGCTTTTCGCGATGGTTGATCGCCAAAAGCTGGCTGATCATCCCACCCATAGAAGCGCCCACGGCGTGTGCCTTGTCGATCTCCAGCGCGTCGAGCAGGCCCGCCGCATCGTCCGCCATCGCGCTCAACGAATAGGGCACTTTGGCTCTCCAGCCGATCCGCGCGCGCAGCAATTGCCATGCGAAATGCGGGGGCTTGGCCTCGCCCATCTTCTGGCTCAGTCCGATATCGCGATTGTCAAACCGCACCACGTGAAAGCCGCGATCCACCAGCGCGTCGACAAATTCGATGGGCCAGTGGATCATCTGCACGCCCAGCCCCATCACCAGCAAAACGGTCTCGTTCGAGCGGTCGCCCGCCTCTTCGTAGAAAATCTCGGTGCCGGTGATCGGCGTTACAACTTTGGGCAATGGGGTCTCCGTCTCTCACTTACGTTTGACACGCAGACTAAAGAGCGCTGGTGACGCGTCAAGCGCGGCGCGCGCGAACCGCCCCGCCTCACCAAACGCACAGAGCGCCTGGTTCAGCGGGACAGCCACGCCGTCCACCGCGAACGGTCGGGGAAAAGGGGCTGCTAACCCCCAAGGACGAGGAAATCGTCCCCCGCTGCGCTGGACGCGATCCGGGCACGCTCTGACTGAGCCAGGCTGCGCGCCAACTCTCTATACTGCGCGCGATTGTCGGCGAAGATGATGTTCGCGAGGAAGCTGCGATCCTGGACGTTGGGCACGGGCGCGTCCGCGAGCCTGTTGAGCCGCTCCACCGCGCGTATCGCCATGCGTTCTGCCGCCCAATCGGCGCTGTTCGAGAGGGTCTTCAGGTTTTGAGGCCGTCCATCCTCACCAAGTTTGAAGGCCACCTGCACGACGCCGCTATCCGGAACGATCGCGTATCGGCCTGGCGCACGCTCAAGCGCCCTATCAAGCTGGCGCGAAACATCGCTTTGCCATTGCTTCATTTCGGGCATTGAGGTCACTTCAATGGGCGCCTTATCTCCCGCCAACGCAGGGCTGGCGGCAAGCGGCGCAAGGACGCCCAAGGCAAGGGCGCAAAGGGCAGAACGATAAAGGGGGGTACGGTCACGTTTTAGCATTGGATCATCCTCCAGGTCACAATTCGGGATGATCGGCCAGTCAGCGTTGAGCAGCAGGGCATCAGCCCATACCCGCTAGCGCTCGGCTTGGTGGGTCGATCCGACGTCTCCGGCGTTCGGGGGTGTGGCCATCGACGTCATCGGGATCATGCCAGCGCGCAATTATAGAGCAACGGATGATCGATATGCGATCGTTTATGTCGTGCAGAAGGGGTAAGGCATCGACAAACGAACAACGGGCGACGACGAAGGGAAAACGCCCTGGCTAGTCTAGCCACTACTCAGGGCGCCATTCGGGGCCGCTGATGAGGAAATCCTGCGCGTCGAGTTGATCCAGCACCCCGTCTTCTTCGGCCAGAAGGCGCAAGGGCACCACAGCCACGCTCACGCCGTTTTGCGCGCTCGCTTCGGTGATCAGGCCGGTCCATTGATCGCGGATTTGCGTGCCGACTTCCGGGTCCGCCCATGGCCAGCACGTGCCGAGCGCGATTTCGAGCGGGTTTTCCATAACGCCCACGACGTCAAACTTGGTCCAGTCGCGCCCGCGCCGCTCGATGATCTCCGGCCCCGCTTCGGTCGCCGTCATAGCGGCTTCGAGGCAAGGGATGTGGCTGGCTGGATCGGCTTCCGAGAGGTCGTCCAGCAAGTCTTCGCCGCGAAACCGCTCGGGCCGGATAATCGGAATATCGGCCTTCTTGGCGGCCTTGCGCACGATATCAGTCGCGTCGTCGCTGAGCGTGTCGTCGTCAAAATCAAGCTGGCGCGCGAGCAGGTTGAAGCTGGTGATCAAGAACGAGCCGCGATCGTAATCCTTGTCGTACTGCTCTTCGAGCGCCGCCAAGCGCGCGCGCTGGGCGGTGTCAAGATAATCGCCCGCCACGGTCTTGTCGGGCAGCTTGGTGAAGCGCCCGCCGCGAAAGATCAGCCGGAAGAAGTCGCCCGGCGAAAACTTGGGCCGCGCGCCGATGATGACGCGGTCGGCTTCGGACGTCGCCTCTTTCAAGCGATCAGGCTGCCACGGCGTGACCTTGGGCACGCGCCGGATTTCGCCGACAAGGATGACCGTCCCGCTGTCGGTATCAATCGTCCACATAGGCGCGCCCGAGCGCTGCGCGGTGACGATGATGGCGTTTTGGGGCGGGGATTCAGGGGATTGGGCCGCAAGTGGGGTGGCAAGGAGAGTCAACGATACGGCGATGCTATGGACGGGGCGCATGGGCAGAGGGTGTGCCCGAAACTCACTGCACAGCGCATGAACGCTCTAGGTCCCCGCGTGCGCGGGGATGACGTTTAGCCCCGCTGTCATTCCCGCGAACGCGGGAACCTAGGGGTGCAGAGGCTCGAACCCGAGTTCCTCTGCAAGGTCACGCCACTGCGGATTGTCCGCCTCAATCAGCTCCAGTTTCCACGAGCGCCGCCATTTCTTGATGCGCTTCTCGCTTTGGATCGCGGACTCAATCGTCTCGTGATGCTCGAACCAGACTAAGCGCTTCACGCCGTGTTGCGCGGTGAAACCGTCGAATGTGCCGCCGCGGTGCTGGTGAATTCGACCCAGCAGATCCGACGTGACGCCGCAGTAGAGCGTGCCATTGCGTCGAGAGGCAAGCAAATAGACAGTGGGTTGGAAGGCAACGCTCATTCCCCTTCCACTCAGTCATTCTCGCGAACGCGGGAACCCAGAGCTATCAAGTGACACGCTGCGATTACCTCTCTGGGTCCCCGCGTTCGCGGGGGTGACATTGAAATCTCATGGCACCAATACCGTATCCTCAGGCGCACCCACGTCGTCCGTTTTCGGATAATCCATCGTGTAGTGCAGGCCGCGGCTTTCCTTGCGGTCCAGCGCACTGCGCACGATTAGCTGCGCCGCTTGCAGCAGGTTGCGCAGTTCGATCAGGTCGGTCGTCACGCGGAATTGGCCGTAATAATCGTCCACCTCTTTCATCAGCAGATCGATGCGGTTCTTGGCGCGCTCTAGCCGTTTGGTCGTGCGCACGATGCCGACATAGTTCCACATGAAGCGGCGGATCTCGGTCCAGTTCTGCTTGATGACGACCTCTTCGTCGCTGTCGGTCACGCGGCTTTCGTCCCACGGCAGGATGGCGGGCGGTTCGTCCAATTCGTCCCACATCGTGAGGATGTCCGAGGCCGCCGCCTCGCCATAGACGAAGCATTCGAGCAGCGAGTTGGACGCCAAGCGGTTCGCGCCGTGCAGCCCGCTTTCGGTGCATTCGCCCGCCGCCCACAGGCCCGGCAAATCGGTGCGCGCGTTGAGGTCCACCACCACGCCGCCGCATGTGTAGTGCTGCGCCGGCACGACCGGGATCGGCTCTTTGGTCATATCGATGCCAAGGCCGATCAGCTTGTCGTAGATCGTGGGGAAATGCTCTTTCACGAAATCGGCTGGCTGGTGGCTGATATCGAGATGAACGTAGTCGAGGCCGAAGCGCTTGATCTGATCGTCAATCGCGCGCGCCACCACATCGCGCGGGGCAAGCTCCATGCGCTCCGCGTCGTAATCGGCCATGAAACGGTGGCCGGTTTCCGGGTGTTTCAAGTGCCCGCCCTCGCCGCGCACCGCCTCGGTGATCAGGAAGTTTTTGACCTCCAGATTGTAAAGGCAGGTCGGGTGGAACTGCATCATCTCCATGTTTGAAACCCGCGCGCCCGCGCGCCACGCCATCGCGATGCCATCGCCCGTCGCGCCGCGCGGCGCGGTCGAAAATTGATAGACGCGTCCCGCTCCGCCCGCCGCCAGAATCGTCGCGCGCGCGGTGTGCCGTTCCACCCGGCCTGTCTCTTCGTTGAGCGTGTAGATGCCCCACACCCGGCCCGCGGCGGAGAACTGTTCGCGGTGGCGATCGGTGATGAAATCAATCGCGGTGCGCCCACCCAGCATGGTGATGTTGGGTGAGGCTTCGGCGGCTTTGAGCAGCGCCTCCTGCACCGCCCAGCCAGTCGCGTCGTCAACATGCACGATCCGGCGGTGCGAGTGGCCGCCCTCGCGGGTGAGGTGCAGATCGCCACTTTCCTGATTGAAAGGCACGCCCAGATCGCACAGCCGATCAATGCTCGCCGGCGCGCGTTCGATCACGAATTCCACCGTCTCGCGGTCGTTTAGCCCAGCGCCCGCCACCATCGTGTCGCGCACATGGTTTTCAAACGTGTCCCCTGCGTCCAGCACGGCGGCGATCCCGCCTTGCGCCCACGCGGTCGATCCGCTGGTGAGCGATCCCTTGGCCAGCACGAGCACGCGCTTGGTCTCCGCCAGTTCCAGCGCGGCGGTCAGCCCGGCGGCGCCGGAGCCGACTACGATGACATCATAGGTTTCACGCGGTTCATTCATGCGCCCGCCCATGGCCTGCGCGGCGCGGCGAGGCAAGAGAGCAGCGGGACGAGAGCCGCTCGACTACAACGCGTAGCAGTCGAGATCGGCGGCCACGCTGACGGTGCCTGAGTAGTTGAGCGCAATCGCTTGCAGCCCCTCGTCAAGCCGGCTGAGCGATCGCTCCATATTGTGGCTAAGCACAAGGCGCGCGGGTTCGAGCGCGCCCGCCAGTTCGCCGATTTGCTCGGGCGTGCGGTGCAGACCGCGCGGTTGCCCCGGTTCGCCGTTGATGACGTGATGCGCGATCAGGATGTCGGGCTTGCTACCGGTCAGATCGGTGAGAAAGCGCTCGCTCAAAAAGCTCTGATCGCTGCCCAGAACCACCGATTTGCCGTCGATCTCGATCACAAAGCCAATCGAAGGCGCGGGGCCGTGATGGATCGGGTGCGCGGTGACCGAATAGTCGTTTGAGACGTCAAGGCCGACGGGCGGGCCTGCGCCTTCCTCGGTCGGGATGCTGCGCGGCTGGAGCAGCGGCTTACCCTCGGTCCCGTCGAGATAGCCGCCATTGTGCGAAAACACGCCGGTGTCCTTATCGAGCAAACGTTGCAGAAATTCCGCCGTGCTGGGAAAGCGCGGAGCGGCGTCCGGACCAATCACGGGCAGCGGCTCCGTTCGTCCCTCAAACCCGCCGCTGTTCAGTATCCCCGCCAGATCGCCGGTGTGATCGGCGTGGTAGTGCGAGATCAGGATGGCGTCGAGGCTGGCGATGCGCCCACCCGCTTCGGCGAAGCGCAGGAAGCTGCCCGCCCCGGCATCGATCAACAGGCGCGGCGTGCCATCGATCCAGAACAGGTAGGATGCACCCGCGCGGCCTGGCGCCCCCGGCCCTTCGGCAATCGGGCCGCCGCTGCCCAGAACTTGAAAGGCCGCGCCTTCGGAAGGGCATGCGGCGGGATGTTCGGCGCGCGGAATGCCCGTATCGGGATCGGCGGGCGAGCTCTCCGGCAGTGTGCTTTCATCGGAATAGGCGAGCCAGCCGCAGCCGGAAAGCGACACCAACGCCAACGCCGATAGCCATGCTCGCATTCCGTCCATCCCCCTTTTCTAGGCGCCCGTCCCCGTCAGCTGGACAAACACGTCTTCCAGATCCGCTTCGCGCGTGGTCACGTCCTCAATCGTCAATCCCTGCTGCTGCAGGATCGCAAGGACCTGCCCGGCTGACATTTCGTCCTTGTCGTAGGTGATCTCGACTCCGCGAGGGCCCGATATCTCGACTTTGTGGAACGCATCGTGCGCGGGTGCTTTGCCCAAATCGTTGGCAACCGTCACCGCCACGATTTTCTCGCGCGCCATTTCGATCAGCTCCTGCGTCGGTTTGTTCGCGATCAGCTGGCCGTGATTGATGATCGCGATGCGATCGCACAATTCCTCCGCCTCTTCGAGATAGTGCGTGGTGAGGACGACGGTGACGCCTTCGCGGTTCAACTCGGAGACAAGCTCCCACAATTGCCGGCGCAGCTCGACGTCCACGCCCGCTGTCGGCTCATCCAGAACAAGGATCGGCGGTGAATGGACCATCGCCTTGGCCACCAGCAGGCGGCGCTTCATACCGCCGGACAGAGTACGCGCGTAGGCGTTGCGTTTGTCCGACAGGCGAACCGCTTCAAGCAGTTCCTCGCTGCGGCGGAGCGCGGCGGGGATGCCGTAAAAGCCGCCCTGATTTTCCAGCACTTCATAAGGTGTAAAAAACGGGTCGAAGACGATTTCCTGCGGCACGATGCCGATGGCGCGGCTGGCGTTGCGGCGCTGCTGGTCGATATCGAAGCCCCAGATTTCCGCGGTTCCGCTGGTCTTGTTGACCAGTCCGGCGAGGATGTTGATCAGCGTTGATTTGCCCGCGCCGTTCGGTCCGAGCAGGCCGAAGATCGAGCCTTCGGGAACATCAAAGCTTACGCCGCCCAGCGCCAACTTTCCCTCGGCGTCCGCGCCCGTCGCGCCTTTGGGCGGCGCGTATCTCTTGGCGAGATTGTCGATCCGGATCGCGGGCTGTGCAGAGGGGTTTTCGGCCATCGACTTCGCCATAAAGAAGCGACGCCGCCGCGCAAGGGCGCCCTCGCCGCTGTGCGCGAACCCGCGTGTGCAAACACCATCACCAGCGCGATTGAAATTGCCGCGCGTCGACTGTATTTGCCCGGGCATGAGTACACTCGAACGCGAAATCACTTTTGTCGACAAGCGCCGGGTCAGCTGCGACGGCGCTGGCGATATTCGCGGCGGCGCGGGCTATCGTCCCGCGGCGCTGGGGCACCCGCGCGTCTATCTGGAAATTGACGAAAGCGGCCTGGTGGATTGCGGCTATTGCGACCGGCGTTTCATTCTGCGGGGCGGACCGGCGGACACTCAGACGAAAGCCTGATGGCCCCGGAGCAGGCCGTTCAGCTTGCGCGCACGCTCAGCTTCGGTTCATATGGTGGCGATACCGTTAGGATATTGGCCGCCTGCGAGGGAGATTTGCTCATGCGCCGTATACCACGCCCCTACCAACGCCACGTTGCGATCGCGCTGGCGGCCGGAATGTCGCTGGGCCTTCCCGGATCCGTCTTCGCGCAAGACGCCGACGTGGAAACCGAGACGTCGCAGGAAGAGCCCGAGGAAATGACCAAGGGTGAAAAGCGGCTCGCCAAACTGCTTGAAGGCCGCGAGCCCGGTAAGCCGCAGAACTGCATCCGCGCGCGTCCCACCGACAACATCGAAGTGATTGACGGAACAGCCTATGTATTTGGGCGCGGCGCCACGATCTACGTGCAAAGGACGCTCAATCCGAAACAGATCGACGACCGCGATTCCCTGATAACTCGCCGCTTTGGTGGAGGCACGCAATTCTGCCGTCAGGATCTTGCGCAAACGATTGATCCGTTCACCCGCATCTTCACAGGCGCGGTGACCTTCGTGGACTTCGAGCCCTACACCCGGATCAAGGAAGACAAAGAAGGGTAAAAAGGCAATCGGCCCCGGCGCTAGGAGCGCAGGGGCCGATCCGATTTCTATTTGACCAAAAGAGGAATGTTGGGACGGCTCTAGGCCTTAGGCCGCCGCAGCCTCGCGCACGGCGACCATGCCGTTCATCCGCGCGAGGATCGCTTCAGCCTCATCCATGATGCCGTCGATCAGCTCTTTGCAGGTCGGGACATCGTTGATGAGACCAGCGACCATGCCGCAGCTCCACGCGCCCTTGTCCATATCGCCTTCCATCATGATCGAAGGATAGACGCCGGCGACTTCGGGCAGGATGTCCTGGATAGTGATCGCGTCGCCCAGCTCTTTTTCCTTCTCAAGCAGACGATCAACCGCTGCATTGGCCAGCACGCGCTCGGTGTTGCGCAGCGGGCGCATGACAAGGCGCGTGTCGAGTTCGCTCGCGGCGACGATCGCGTCCTTCACGTTCTGGTGCACCGGCGCTTCCTTAGTGGCGATAAAGCGCGTGCCCATATTCATGCCCTGCGCGCCCATCGCAAGGCTGGCGACAAGGCTGCGGCCATCGGCCATGCCGCCCGACGACACGAACGGAATATCGAGCTCATCCGCCGCGCGCGGCAGCAGAATGAAGTTCGGAATGTCGTCTTCGCCCGGGTGGCCGCCGCACTCAAAGCCATCGACGCTCACCGCGTCGCAGCCAATGTCCTGCGCCTTCAGGGAGTGGCGCACGCTGGTGCATTTGTGGATCACCTTGATCCCGGCGTCCTTGAGCGGCGGCAACAGCTCGATCGGGTTGCGGCCAGCGGTCTCAACCACCTTCACCCCGCCATCGATGACGGCTTTGACGAGGCCCGGATAATCGGGCGGGGTCAGCGTGGGCAAAATGGTGAGGTTCACGCCGAACGGCTTGTCGGTCATATCCTTGCAGCGGGCGATTTCGTTCGCGAGCTTTTCAGGCGTCCCCAGCGTCAGGCCGGTGATGATGCCCAGCCCCCCAGCGTTCGACACCGCCGCTGCCATCTCCGCGAACCCGACATAGTGCATGCCGCCCTGAATAATCGGATGCTCAATGCCGAACATTTCGGTGATCGCTGTTTTCATGATGTCCTCCCGGATTCGTTATCTTTGTCGTCTTTGCTGGGGAGACAAGCCGAGAATGGAACGCGTTGCAAGCGTGGTTTTTACCAAGAGCAAGGTAACGCAGCGCGCCGTAACGTTAGCTGGGCGTCTTTTCGATTGGCCCTGTCTCGCATAGATCGCTCACCACGCAGATCGCGCATTTGGGCGTGCGCGCGCGGCACACGCGTTTGCCAAACTGGATCAGCCAGAAGTGGCCATCAGCCATCGCCCATTCGGGGGATCGCTCTTCGAGTTGCTGCGCGGTCTTGTCGGCTGTTTTGGCGTTGGTGAGGCCGGTCCGGTTGCATACGCGGTGCACATGCGTGTCGACCGCGATCACGTCTTGGCCGAAGGTGAAGCTCATCACGATATCGGCGCATTTTCGGCCAATGCCCGGCAGGCTCATCAGGCCTTCGCGCGTATCCGGGACCACGCCGCCGTGCTCCTCCAGCAAAGCCGTGCAGAACTTGCGGATGTTCTTGGTCTTCATGTTGTAGAG
>JBCCKJ010000053.1:0-11100 GCA_039027455.1 Pseudomonadota bacterium
CGGCACCAACGCGCGCGTGATCGCCAATGGCGGCACCGCGGTGGGCACCAATTCGCGCGCTCTGGCGACGCGCGGCACCTCAGTGGGCTTTGGCGCGGATGCGGGCAACTTTGCCACCTCCGTGGGCCAAGCCGCGGATGCCAGCGGATCGCGCAGCACCGCCGTCGGTAATCTCGCCAGCGCCACAGTGGCCGACACCACCGCGGTGGGCAGCTCGGCCAGCGTCACCCACGCGCGCTCCACCGCGGTGGGCTTTGAAGCGGCTTCGACCACAACCGATCAGGTGACGCTGGGCGGCACCGGCTCCTCGGTGCGGATCGGCGATATCGAGGCTTCCACTCAGGCTCAGGTGGGTCCGGTGGATGTGGTGACGGTCGATCAGAACGGGACGCTGGGCCGCCAACAGGTGGCGACGGCGGCGTCGGTGGACAATGTGCGGGTGTCGATGAACGCGCTGGCGGCGGTGAGCGAGGCGCAGTTCAACGCGCTTTCTGGCCGGGTGACGGGGCTGGAGTTCCGGCTTGAAGATGTCGACCAGCGCGCGCGCGGCGGGATTGCTGCGGCGATGGCCTTGGGCGGCCAGATGGTCGTGCCCGAAAGCAGCGTCTCGCTCAGCTTCAACGCGTCGACCTTTCAAGGCGAGCAAGGGTTCGCCGGATCGGTCTCCGCGCGGGTGGCTCAGCGGGTCTATGTCTCGGCCGGTGTGGCCGGTTCAACCGCCAGTGACAGCACCGGAGGCCGCGTCGGCGTCGCCTTCGGGTTCTGAGGAACACACTCGCACCGCTTTGAGCGATGGGTTCAAACACCATATGTGTAGGGGCGTCCCCGCCCCGAAGGCTGCCCAAAGACAAAGTACCAGAGGATGGCTGGAATCGGGTCGCTAGCCGAAGGTCTGCTTTCGAGTGAACTCTGACACGGAGCCGTCATTCCGCTTGCGACCCATTACCCGCCATTCATTTTCCGCACAGTTGCTTCAACAATTGCGGCAATGCGATTATCCTCAGATGATAAGGGTTTCTTCCCCAGCGCTCGGATCAAATCAGCTTGTCGAGCGGCTGGTACTTTACCGTAGCTTGTCAGGGTTGTGAGCACCCGTTCGTGCCCGATGTTCTGTGACCATGCCTTGAATTGCTCCGGCGTAGTGCAGATGCGCTCGCCAAGCTGCACCAGTGCGTCATCGAAGCAATGCGGATTGAAATATGGCAGACCAGCCGCTTCGAAGGCTTTACGGTAGATCGCCCGGATCGGCCCGGTGCCGCTCCAGTGATCGGGTGCAAGGCCAGTAGCCTGAAAGCCAACCTGTTCACCAAGCCCGATGAGTGCCTTGGGCAACAGCGGATCATCCTCTCCCCAATGCAGCTGAGTACGCAGATGCATGCACCATTCGGTGCAGATTTGCAGAGCATCGCCGCCCACCTGACAAAACCACGTCGTGAAGGTCTTGCTTGCTTTCGTGCGAACGTCGCGCGCATCCTGATGCACGCAGCCCTGCTCCAGGTCGATATGCTTGAGCTTCAGGCTAGCGAGTGCCGCCGCCCTTGCTCCAGTCAGAAGCGCCAGCGCAATCAGTGCGCGGTTGCGTTTCTCAATATCCGTTTCGGCTGGCATCGTGGCGAGGACATGGTGCACCTGCTCTAGCGTCGGCACAGGCTTCTCACGGGTCGCTTTGGCGATGCGCACTTCCTTGTCAGAGAGATTGAAATAGTCGGCATCGCTGTAGGCAATGCGGCGCTTGTATCCCGGCTGGCCAGCGAGCCAGATGAAAAACTCGCGCAATGCCGATAGAATCGAATGGACCGTTGCGCGGGACAAAGGCTTGCCGGTGCGCTCGTTCTTCTCCGTATCCAGCCGCCGTTTGAAAACCACGGCCTGCTCGCGGTGAAACCGTTTGAAGTCCTGGTGCCCGGTCGATTTCTCGAAGCGGTCCAGCGCCTTGGCGATAGGATCGATTGACTTGTCATCCCGTCGCCGCGCTTCCTTGAGATAGAGGAAGTATTCGCGCTTGATCCGGGTGTTCTGGGCATTGTGCATTGCCATGCTTCAGGCTCCAGTCTTTTCGTCACACTTTGGGGAGGAATGGACCAGCTCCACTATGCTTGAAGGTGCCTGCGTGATTTGAACGTCCAGTCCGGGCATTTTCGCGGCAATATCGGCCAGCCGCGTGCGCCGATGCATCATGGTGCCGCACGTCTCGCACAAGGCTTTCAGATTTCCTGTGGCGGCATTCGTCGCAGCGTATTCGACCATGCCCAGCGCGGGCGCTTTCGGCTCTCGGCACTTGAAGCAATACATCTGCCCCGGCTGGCAGGCGCGCTTCGTGGCCTTGCGCTGCTTGCCCCACCAGACCTGAAACTCGCTGCCAAGAATCAAGGTGGGCTTTGCGCCATCGATCGCGGGCAAGCCTTTCTTCAGCCAGCCGCGCACTGTGTGTTTATGAACGCCTAGCAACTCGGCAAGCTCGGTCACAGTGAAAGAGCGGTGCTTCTTAGCAAGGCGCGGATTGATCCGCTTCATCGCCTGTGCCTTAGCCTTCGCCGTCCACCAGCCGCCTGATCGAAGCGGTCGTCACCATGCGCCGCCGCCCCATCTTGCGGCTCTCCAGCTTGCCCTCACCAATAAGGACATAAACGGACGTGCGACCAAGGTTCAGCGCCTTGGCGGCTTCGTTGATCGAAACAAGAAGAACTTCCATGTTTGTGCTCCAAAATTGAGCTGGCAATCACCAGTGGGCACAAATATGCATCGGCGAATCCGGGTTTTGAATCGTTCGGAAGGGTTCGCTAACTCTCGGTTGACTGCATTGCCTGCCACAGCTGGCGAGCGCGTTGCGTTACAGCCGTATCGCCAACTTCAATCTCGTTGGCGCTCAGCCACTCGAACATCGCTTTCTTTACATCCGCCTGCTTCTTAGGCTTCAGATCGCCCGCCCATAGCTGAACCGCGATGTAGGCCCACATTGCATCCCAATGCTCCGCTAAGGGTTTTCCACCCGTATTCTTCTTTGCCGGATTAACCTCCGAAGAAACTGGTTACTGGACTCTTTCGACACTCTTGGCACGCAAGAACTTGAAGCGCGCAACCTTGATGTCGGCTTCAAGGTCGAACCTCATCTTTGCGAATAGCTCTTCAGACGCCCTCGTGATGGAGTCGCTTGTTATTCCGCGCGTTCCCATCCCTATCGCTTTCGGAAGTCTCTGGTGAAGCGCATCGAGCAATTCAGCCATCGTCTTATCTACGAGGTCGAACGCCTCGCTTGTTCTACTGACCTCTTCGCACTCAAGAATCAGTCGATCAAAAGTAGCTGTTCCAGTCTCTCCCATGATTGCGACAGCGCGCATTATCGTGGCTCCAGAACCAAGCATTCCCTTGGCTGAATGCTCAGCGAACAATCGCTGTTCGGATTTGTCATAGTCTTCTTTTCCACGCCTTGAGGCGCGTTCGGTGAGAAGTTCTAATTGCTGGCGTTCGCCGTTATCCATTCGCAAACAATGATCTGCGACCTTCAGTGTTGTCGAGTCTTACTGCGCAATGACTTGGGAAGAGATCGGGATAACATCTGCACCGTCTCTAAGGGACCCCAAGTAGTCGCTCCACCATTGCGCCATTTCCACGCGCTCTTTCCAGTGAGCGCCGCGATGATAAGCCGCTCGGATATTATCCTTATCCTTGTGCGCCAGCGCGCGTTCGATTGCGTCCGCTGACCATTTGCCGGATTCATTGAGCAAAGTGCTGGCCATCATATCCTTCGATTGCTCGCATCAGACCGCCCACTTTGGCGGGCTCCAGAATTGCCGCATGGTGTTTTGGCTTTCGGCTGGACAGCGCGCCACGCAAATCGCGCGTCGGGTCAGAGTTCGCAATTTGGTTTGCCACCGCATAGCGAAACACTTGGCCGATAAATTGCAGCGTTCGATGCGCCTTCTCGTCATTCTTGGCGGCTTCAAAGGGGGGCACCGCATCCAGAATCTCATATGGCTCAATCTCGGAAATGGGCCTCGCCCCTAGTCGCTCGTGCACAATGTCGAGAAACCACTCACGCTTACGCACGGTCGCATCAGCAAGCCCGTCGCGGGTATTCTTGGCCATGTAGGCCTTGGCTACGGCTTCAAAGGAATTGGCCGCACTGATCTTGGCCGCCCTTTTGTCGCGCTGCTTTTGCTCGGCGGGATCGATCCCTCTTGCCACCTTGTTGCGGGCGGCGTCGCGCAATTCGCGTGCTTCTTTGAGGGAAAGGTCTGGGTAGGCCCCCAGCGAAAGCTTCTTTTCGGCCCCCATTTTGTTTCGGAATTTGGACTTCCCGAGCTTGCTACCAGCCGGGGTAACTTGGACATAAAGACCTATCTCGTCGGCGATCTTGTAGGCTTTGGCGCGCGGTTTGAGAGTCTTTAGTCCGGAATCTGTCAATGCCATTTGGGGGGGCTCTTCGATTAGGCGTTTCCGATAGGCCCCCCAGCAGGCCCCCAATTTCGCCCGAATTTCGGCGCATATCGGCGAACACTGGCGGCTAAACCAGTCCAATTTTTGTCGGTTTTCTGGGCTTTTTTGCAACCCTGCGTGGCCATTAGCGAACAGGCAAATGGTGCCGCTTACGTGACTCGAACACGTGACCCCATCATTACGAATGATGTGCTCTACCAACTGAGCTAAAGCGGCACAGTCTGGCATCAAACTAGCTGCCAGTTGTGGAGGCCCGAGCCGGAATCGAACCGGCGTACACGGATTTGCAGTCCGCTGCGTCACCACTCCGCCATCGGGCCGAGCCGCTCGGTACGGGGTGGCCCGGTTCCAAGCGGAAGCGGCCCACTAGCGCTTACCCTAGGGCTTGGCAATGGTCTTCACACGCACGAAAGTCACGCAGGCCAGTCTTAATCGACTTTCCGTTAGGTCACTCTGGACCAGACCCTCTTCACAAGGCAACCGCCGCGGCATGACTATCGCGAGCCTCTTATCGCCGATCACCGACCAGCCGGGTCCGGTGCGCCTCGAACACGCGGACGATTGGATGCAGGGACGTACGCTCTATGGCGGCGCCTCGGCCCTTGTCGCCTACACTATGGCGAAGCGCGCTTTCGCCGATTTGCCGCCGCTGCGCGCCGCGCAGGTCGGCTTTGTTGCCCCGGTGGGCAAGGACATCGAGCTTTCGGCTGAAATCGTGCGGCAAGGGCGCAACGTGACCCAAGTTCGCAGCGAGATACGATCCGAAGGCCAAGTCGCGCTCACCGCCTTTTGGCTGTTCGCCAATGGACGCGATCCCAACGCGGTGCGTCCAGCTGACGAGCCATCGCAATGGCCAGGCCCGGCCGAGGCAAACGCGGTCGCGATGGAAGGACAGGGACCGTCCTTCATTCAGAACAATTTTGAAGTGCGCTTTGGCCAAGCCAAGGGCGAAGACCATGGAGCAATCGTGCGCCGCTGGGCACGCCTAACCGAAGATCACGATCTGGACCCCGTGTCCAAACTCGTTCTGATGGGCGACGTGATGCCCCCCGGCGCGATGCGGATCATGCAGCGCATGGCGCCGATCAGTTCGATCAACTGGTCGTTCAACGTTTTGGATACCGAAACGCAGTCTCCCGGCGGTTGGTATCTTGCTGAGAATGCGAGCCAGCACGCCGATTTGGGCTACTCGTCAGAGAGACTTCGCATGTGGGACGCGAACGGCAAACAGGTGCTGGAAGGCCTCCAATGCGTGGCGATCTTTGGCTAAGCCGCCTAGAGGCCCATACCCGCTTTGGCGGCCTCAAATATCTTCGAACTTGGGTGCTCGCTTCTGCATCTCGGCCATAACCGCTTCGATTTGATTCGGAGTTCGCATGATCGCGTGTTGCTCAATGCTTTCTTCGAGCAGGATCGCATCCGTGTCTCGCTCCATCATCCCGGCCTGCAAACGCTTGGCCGCGCGGATGGCGCCCGGGTTCTTGTTGGCGATCTCGCGAGCAATCTCCATGGCCCGCGCCAACGGGTCTTCATCGTTATACGTCGCAAAGCCCAACAATTGAGCCTCGGCACCGCTGAAAATCCGGTTGGTGTAAACCAGTTCGCGCAGAACATCATCACGAACAAGGCCGCGCCACAGGGCATAGCCGCCCATATCGGGCACGAGGCCCCACTTCATTTCCATCACGGACATGCGCGTTTCAGGATGAATGATGCGGATGTCCGCGCCGCTTGCAATTTGTAGGCCACCGCCAAAGCACACGCCGTGCACCGCCGCAATCACCGGGACCGCCAGCTTGCGCCATGTCATCGCGACCTGCTGAAACTTGTTTGAGTTGCCGTATGTACGCTCGGTGAGCTCCGGTTCATCTGCATCGGGTGTCCGGCCAAAACTGGCGGTATCAAGCCCTGCGCAAAACGCGCGGCCTTCGCCAGAAAGGACGACAACGCGCACGCCTTTGGTCTGTGCCAACACATCGCCCGCCTCAATGATCGCCGTGAACATTGCCGGATCAAGCGCGTTCATCTTGTCGCCGCGCGTCAGACGCGTGTGCGCGACACCGGATTCCTCCAACTCGATAGTTATGCGTTCGTTGGAAAGAACGGTCTGCGAAACGGTTGCGATGTCAGTCATGCTCACCCTTTGAATTCTTGATTTTGTTGTGCTCGGCGAAACCTGACCTAACGCCCGTTTGAAGTCCAGAGATATCGGGCTGTCTCATTCAGTCGATGGCTGTTGAAACTTGTAACTTGCCGGGCCCGGAGGTGCGTTCAGATAGTATCCGCCCTCGGGATGGGTGGCCAAAATGCGCGATAGGCCAAATGTCTCAAGCTTGGCCCTTACGCGCGCGACGTGCACCGCTAGACTGTTAGTTTCCGGTTCAAATTCGATGCGCCAAACATCCGCCAGAAGCTGGCGTCGGCTCACACGTTTGCCCGGTTCGCTGGCAAGGCGCCACAGCAGTGAAAACTCGCGCGGATGAAGACCCAGCCAACGGTCTTCGACCCGGCCATCCCGGTGGAGCAAGTCCAACGTAACGTCGCCAGCCTCTTTAAACCTTGGGATCAGCGCGTCGTCATCAGGAAAGAGCGTATAGGCGGAATTCGAATTCACAACGCAGTCCCTTTGTTTGCCAAACGAACCTGACTTCCACACTTGGTTAACGCCGGCGTGAAACGCGTGCACCCACCGGAGAGGAGGCGGGCAGCCCGCACCGTCGAACTATCGGACCATTTCATGTCTTCGTCTCTCTGCTTTGAAATCGCCCTTGCCCCCGATCAAGAACCAAAGACCCACCGATGGCGGCGATGGTCAAGAAAAGTCCTTGATGCCATAACGCACCAGAGCAATGCCAAAAACCAACAAATGAAACTAGCCGAGTGCAATAACCATAATCACCAAGGCGATCCGCGATTGAGGCTCGACTATTCCAACGTCTTTCTCGGAATACCAGGTATGGTAAAATCGTGGGCCGAGGCATCCACGAACGTGTTGCCCGTGACGCGCATTCTCGCGCTCGACAGCCTTGTTCCGACACACGGCAATGCGCCAAACAGCGTCACGCAGCGGAGCTGTTGACACCCGAAGAAGAAAGATACCGCTTCACGTTTCGCGCGGCTTGACGCAAACGCTGCTCGTTCTCGACCATAGCGATGCGCACGTAGCCTTCGCCTTCCTCTCCATACCCTACACCGGGAGCCACGGCGACCTGCGCTTCGGTCAACAATTGCTTGGAAAACTCCAGACTGCCCATTTCCTTGAGCGCTGGGGGAAGCGGAGCCCATGCGAACATCGATGCAGCGGGTGATGGGATATCCCAACCCGCGCGTCCAAACGACTCGACAAGGACATCGCGTCGTCGCTGATAGAGCTGGCGATTGGTTTCAACGATATCTTGCGGGCCGTTTAGAGCGGCGCACGCGGCCGCCTGAATAGGCGTGAAAGCGCCATAATCGAGATAGGATTTCACCCGCGTCAGCGCCGCGATCAACTCTCGATTGCCAACCGCAAAGCCCATGCGCCAACCGGCCATCGAATAGGTCTTGCTCATACTGGTGAATTCGACCGCAACATCCTTCGCTCCATCCACCTGCATGATCGACGGCGTGGGGTTCCCATCGTAGTAAAGCTCGGAATAGGCGAGGTCAGAGAGCAGCCAGACCTTGTTCTCGCGCGCCCAAGCGACCAGCCTTTCATAGAACGCAAGATCCACCGTTTCGGCGGTCGGGTTAGAAGGGTAGCTGACAACCAACACGCTGGGCCGTGGCACCGTAAAGGCCATCGCGCTTTCGAGCGCAGCCCAATACCTTTCGTCTGGGGTAGTCGGGACAGATCGGATTGTAGCCCCGGCGATAATGAAACCGAAGGTGTGGATCGGATAGGAAGGGTTGGGTGCGAGAACGCAATCGCCAGGGGCCGTGATCGCTGTCGCCAGACTGGCGAGCCCTTCTTTTGAACCCATAGTGACAACCACTTCGCTCTCTGGGTCCAATTCGACGCCAAAGCGGCGCCGGTAGTAATCCGCCTGCGCGCGGCGCAATCCAGGTATGCCTTTCGATTGGGAATAGCCGTGCGCGTCGGGCTTGGCCGCGACTTCGCACAGCTTATCGATCACATGCTGCGGCGGGGGCTGATCGGGGTTGCCCATGCCCAAATCGATAATGTCTTGCCCGCTCTGGCGCGCGGCGTGTCGCATCGAGTTGACTTCCGCGATGACATAGGGCGGTAGCCGTTTCATGCGATAAAACTGATCGTTCATTGCCTCTTGCACCTCGGACGACGCCGCCAAACTCTGCGCCTTTCAGAGCGAGACATAAGCCAATACCAACTCTCAGGGGAAGGCGTTTTCAGCCGTTGTGCCGCGCAATTGGCGTCTCGATCAGGAAAAGAGCCAAAATGAGCACATCTTGCTTGGCCTTTGCTTTGTTATCGGCTTGGATAGTATAGCGGGACACCTGGGAGCGAGACATGTCGGGCGATAAGAACGATCCATTCGATACAGCCGAACCGTTTCGGAACCTGTTGGAGAACCCGCTTTTCAATCTCTCTGGCGAAGCGATGAAGGCGCTGTTTGCTGGCGCCCTGCCTGGGCGAGATGCGATGGAACTGTCCGGACTATCGACCGAATTGCCGAGCGGTATGGATCTTGGCGATTTGGGCGAATGGGCCAAAGCCAGCGCCGAAATGCAGCAGATGTGGATGGAGTTCGTTACGCACCAAGCCGGACTCGCGGCAGAAAAGACGCAAGGCGGCTTCGGCGCTGGGGCACCCTTACCAGATCCGGCGCAGTGGCTCGTCATATCGCAGAGCATGGTTCAGCAAATGCCGCAGAAGCTCTTTGCTGTTCAGGCAAAGCTTGCGCAGGACTCGTTCGAGCTGTGGCAGGGTGTCCTCGGACGGATCGGGGCCGCGCTCAGCGGAAAAAGTCAGGACGAGGCCGCAACACTGGATACCGAGGGTCTCCCGCCCCTTCCGAAAAAAGATCGGCGGTTCGCGGACCCGGCATGGCAGACCCAGCCTGCCTTCGCTCTCCTGCATCAAACCTATCTTATGCTGGCCGAGTACTTTCGTGAGGCGGTCAAATCGATGGATGGCCTCGACAGCGAAAAACGCAAGCAACTTGAGTTTGCGGTTAACGCGCTTGCTGAGGCGATGAGCCCGGGCAATTTTTTGCTGACCAACCCCGTTGTGCTGAAGCGTACGGTCGAGACCCGCGGCCAAAACCTCGTGAAGGGAATGCGGCACCTGATAACGGATCTGAAGCGGGGGCAGCTAACCCATACTGATCCAAACGCGTTTACGTTGGGCGAGAACCTCGCGGCGAGTCCTGGGAAGGTCGTCTATGAGACCGAACTCTTTCAGCTGATCCAGTACAGCCCCTCGACCACGGAGGTTTACGAGGTTCCGCTTGTGATCTTCCCGCCTTGGATCAATCGCTTCTACATTCTCGACCTCAACCCGAAGAAGAGCTTCGTGAAGTGGGCTATCGATCAGGGCATCACCGTGTTCATGGTGAGTTGGAAGTCGGCAGACGAAAGCATCAGCGACTTGGTCTGGGATGATTACATTCGCGCGCAGATGGATGCGATCGACCAGATCATGCAGCGCCTGAAAGCGCCAAGCGTCCATACGATTGGTTATTGCGTGGCGGGAACCACTCTCGCCGCCACGCTCGCGATCATGGCGCGGCGGGGCGAAGCGCAGAAGGTCAAAAGCGCCACGTTCTTTACCGCTCAGGTCGACTTTGAACGCAGCGGCGATCTGAAGCACTTTATCGACGACTCGCAGCTTGAAATGATCGGCCAACTGTCGCCGCAGGGTTATCTTGATGGACGCTATCTGGCGGCCACGTTCAACGCGCTTAGGGGCAAAGATCTCATCTGGAACTACGTGGTCAACAACTACCTTTTGGGCGAGGACTACCCAGCCTTTGACCTCCTTCATTGGAACGGAGACGTGACCAACCTGCCCTCAAAGTGGCACAATCAATATCTTCGCGATCTTTACCGCGACAACAAGATGGTGGTGCCGGACGCGCTTGAGGCGGACGGGACCCCTATTGACCTAACGCGGGTGGAGGTCCCGGCATATGTGCAAGCGGGGCGTGAAGATCATATCGCACCCGCCGAAAGCGTCTGGCAAATTACCGAGCATTTCAAAGGACCGCTTGAATTCTTGCTTGCGGGCTCGGGGCACATTGCCGGGGTCGTCAATCCTCCATCGGCGAAGAAGTACCAGTACTGGCTTGGTGATAGCCAAGCCGATAGTCTCGAAGCCTATATCGAGGGGGCGAAGGAACACCCTGGAAGCTGGTGGCCGCACTGGCTCGCTTGGCTCGAAGAGCAGAGCAGTAAGAAGGTGCCCGCTACTGGAAAGCGCAAACCCGGCGGGCGCGGTGACACGGTGATCGAAGATGCACCGGGGCGATACGTGAAGGCTAGATAACCTTCGTGGCGGCCAGATTTTCTGCTGCAAAACCAGCCTAAATAAAAAATTTATATCACAATCAAAGGCTTATCGCATTTTGTGCAGTGCACAAAAATGCTTGACTTCGCGCCTGCAATGCGTATTTTGTGCAGCGCAACATGACACGAGGAAATTATGGCTGAAGCCACCACTACTTCGAAAATCGACGCGGCCGCTGAGAAAGCGTACGCCGAAGC
>JBCCKJ010000054.1:0-11029 GCA_039027455.1 Pseudomonadota bacterium
GAAAAGATCAAGGTGAACCCGGCGCGGTTCCTCGTCGCGTGGACGCTGCAAGGGCTGTGGGTGGTTCTAACCGCCTCGGCGGCCCATGTCGCCATTCTAGCAGAGCAACGCGCGCCGATCGGTGTTTTCTTCTACGCCGGGGTCGCGGTTTGGCTGTTGGGTTTTGCGTGGGAAGCCATCGCTGACTCGCAGAAGAGCGCGTTTAAGAAAGACCCTGCGAACAAGGGCAAGTTCATCAATGTGGGCCTGTGGCGCTGGTCACGGCATCCGAACTACTTTGGTGAGATCACTTTATG
This sequence comes from Pseudomonadota bacterium, assembly GCA_039027455.1. GTDB lineage: Bacteria > Pseudomonadota > Alphaproteobacteria > Sphingomonadales > Sphingomonadaceae > Erythrobacter. Next base: position 297 of record JBCCKJ010000054.1, read on the forward strand.
GACGGGCGTCCTCATAACGGCGATCCCGGTGCTTCAGGGGCTGTCCTGGCTTGTCGTTATCTCGCCTATCTTTGTCACGCTGCTGCTAACCAAGATTAGCGGGGTGAACCTGCAAACAGCGCAGGCGAAACAGCGTTGGGGGGATGATCCGGCGTATCAGGAATATCTCGCCAACACCCCCATGCTGATCCCGCGCCCACCCAAAGGCTGACTGAACTCGTCCAAAGCATTCTGGATGTGATACGATCGCCCAATCTGATGGGGAGGCGATTCATGAAGTGGCTCAGGAGCGTTTTGTTAGCCTTGGCTTTGCTGGCCCCAATCGCGGGGTACGCCCAGCGAAGCGCACCCGCGTCCGACGAAACGGCCATCGCAGGCGTTTGGGGGGCGTATGAAGCCGCGCTGGGCGATGGTGACATCGACGCATGGCTCGCGCTCTGGACCAAAGATGGCATTCAGTTGCCACCGGGCGAGCCCAGTGTTGCGGGGTTTGATGCCCTTAAGGCGCGCAACGGCGCGGCTCTGGGCGCATTCGACGTCACCATGGATATCAATCTTGAGGAGTCGGTCATCCTTGGCGACTTCGCCTATTCGCGAGGGACCTACACCGCTCGCTTCACGCCGAAAGCGGGTGGGCCAGCGATGCCTGTTGATGGGAAGTTCCTCTCAATCTTGAAGCGGCAAGCCGACGGATCGTGGCGCATTCACAGAGATATGTTTAACTCCAACTCAGGGCCCTCATGACCGATTTCGTTCCGAAAACAGCGGTGATCACCGGCGGGGCGAGCGGGATTGGTCTTGCGCTGGCCAAGCGCTTGGCCAGTCAGGGTGCTCGCGTGATGGTGGCGGACTTGCCGGGCGAGGCGTTGAAGCGAGCGTCCGGCACAGAGCGCTTGATCACGCAGGAGTGTGATGTTTCCGATCTCGCTCAGGTCGAAGCGCTGGCGGACGCCGCGTTTGAAACGCTTGAGACGGTCGATCTCGTTCTCAACAACGCAGGCCAGGGCGGTGTGCGTGGTAAGCTGTGGGAGGTCGATCCGGACAAGGCGCGCGCTCATTTCGACGTCAATTTTTGGGGTGTGTGGAACGGTTGCAAGGTCTTCGCGCCGCGATTGATCGAACAAGGCACCCCCTCGGCGCTTTACAACACGGGCAGCGAAAACAGCTTCTTTTGCGCCGTCCCTGAAACCGCCGCCTACATCGCCGCCAAACACGCCGTGCTCGGGATGACCGAGAGCCTTCGTGAGGATTTACCTCAGCATGTCCACGCTGGCCTCATAATCCCGGGCTGGGTCTACACGCCGCTTGGGCCAGAGCAGTTCATGAAATGGGGCATGGATGTTGAGGCGTATGTCGACATCATCCTTCCCCAACTCCTCGCCCGCCGCCGTTTCGTGGTCAGCCACGGCTACAACACCGTGCGCATTGGCGAGCGGATGGACGCTCTGATGGACAGCTATGCGAAACACGCACTTTCTATGGAAGAAGACGCTAAGCACGACGTGCGGCTCGTGTTCGAAAAACTGCGCGCGGGTTCGCAGGGCTAGACCTAGATCAGCCCAAGCTTCTCCAGCTTCGCGGCCATTTTGCCCGGCAGCGCGTCGCCGATGTCTTCGCCTTCAGCCAGATCCGTCGGCGGATCGCCCTTGAGGTACCTCCAACCTTGGTGCGCGCGTTTTGGGCGGGGGTGGACGCGGATCAATTCCGGCTCCAGTTCGATCCGCCAACGCCGCGTGTCCTCTTCTTGCGTGAAGCCGGTGATGACCGAGCGCGCAACGATGGAATGCTGATGGATCCAGTAGAGCGATCCCCCGATGCACTCTTCCCATTTCGTGGGACGATATTTGGTTGTCAGATAGGGGCGCCGTCTTCCGGCGTACCAGCTTTCAATATCGGCATAGCTTTGCGCGCCAAACGCAATTTTAGTCAGGTGGAGGGGCATGGCGAGGAAGTTAGGACGATGCCGCCCACGCCTCAACCCATCGGCACAAGCCCACTCACAACGGCGAGGCTCAGGAAGGCGAAAAAGCCCATCGAATCGGTGATCATGGTCACAAAGACCGAAGAGGCGACCGCCGGGTCTTGCTTCAGCCGGTCAAAGATGACCGGGACCAGCACGCCCGCCATGCCAGCGATGACGATATTAATCACCATGGCCAGCGCGATCACGCCCCCCATCATCGGATCGAAAAGCAGCGCTGTTGCGAAACCAATCAGGATTGCCACCGTACCCCCGTTGAGCAAGGCGACCCGCAACTCGCGCCACACGATTTTCCACGTGTTGGCGCGGGTCAACTGATTGGTAGCGATAGCGCGAACCGCGACCGCCATGGTCTGTGTGCCCGCGTTTCCACCTATGCTGGCCACGATCGGCATAAGGACGGCCAGCGCCACCAGCTTTTCGATCGCGGCTCCGAAGAACGCGATGATAGCCGACGCCACAACTGCCGTGCCCAGATTGGCGATGAGCCAGCGCACGCGGCTGGAATACGCCTCCCGGATCGGCTCGTTGATGTCGCCATCGCCCGCGCCCGACAGCAGTAGCGCGTCTTCGCCCGCCTCTTCAGAGATGATGTGGACGATATCATCCACCGTCATCTGCCCAACCAAGCGACCGCTCTCATCGACCACGGCGGCGGAAATCAGCGCGTATTTCTGGAACATCAGCGCGACCTCTTCCTGATCCATCGTGACCGAAATGAGGGTCTGATCGCGTTTCATCACATCGGTGAGTTTGACCGAGCGCGGCGCGGTCAGAATCCAGTTCAGCGCGCAGGTGCCGACTGGGTGGTGGCGCTGATCGACCACGAACACTTCCCAGAAATCGTGTTCGAGATCGCCTTCGTCGCGCAGATAATCGATCAAATCGCCGACGGTGAGATGCTCGGGTACCGCCATGGCGTGGCGGTTCATAAGGCGCCCGGCGGTCTCCTCCGGATAGGCGAGCGCGCTTTCGACCGCGGCCTGCGTTTCCGGCTCCAGCTCGGCGATAATCGCCTTCTGGTCATCTTCGTCGAGGTCTTCGAGCAGCTGAACGGCGTCGTCGGTCTCCAGCTGCTCCGTAATGGCGGCGACATCGACCGGTTCGAGCGCCTCCATCATGTCTTCGCGCACGTGATCGTTCAGCTCGGCGACGACGTCGGAACTCATCAGATCGGTGATCGAAGCGGCCAGATCCGCGCGCTCATCCTTATCGACGATTTCGAGAAGGTCGGCGATATCGGCGGGGTGCAGCGGTTCGACCAGTTCGTAGACCGCGCTTTTGTCGCCCGCTTCAAGCGCGTCGCGCACTTTGCTGATGTAGCGCGGCTTTAGCCGGTTTTCTTCATCGTGCCGTTCATCGTCAATGCGATCGTCGGGCAAGGTGTCCGGAGCGGCGGCGTCCGCTGTCAGAATATCTTCTTCAAGAGCCGGATCTTGCGCCATGTTTGCGGGGTTTAGGCGGGCCTTGGCGAAAAGCAAGCGGGTGACACTTCGCGGCAAACAGTCTAGGCGCGCAGGCCATTCACATCAGGAGATTCCCAAATGGCCGAAACGCTCACTTTCACGCTCGACACCGGAGACGGCGAAGGCAAAGACGTCGTGATCAAGCTGCGTCCGGACCTCGCACCGGGCCATGTTGAGCGCATCACCGAACTGGCGGGCGAAGGCTTTTACGATGGCGTAGTGTTCCACCGCGTGATTGACGGCTTCATGGCGCAGGGCGGCGATCCGACCGGCACCGGAATGGGCGGCAGCGACAAGCCGGACTTGAAGGCCGAGTTCAACGATGAACCGCATGTCGAAGGCGTGTGCTCGATGGCCCGCGCGCAAAACCCCGACAGCGCCAATTCGCAGTTCTTCATTTGCATCGATGACGCGCGTTTCCTCGACAAGCAATACACCGTCTGGGGCGTGGTCGAGAGCGGCATGGAGCACGTCCACGCGCTGCCCAAGGGCGAGCCGCCCGCAAGCCCTGGCAAGATCGTCAAGGCGACGGTTGCCTGATTTAAACTCGGACCTAACGGTCACTCTCTGCGCCGTCGCAGAGGCTCTGGCGGCGGCGCGGGATCCGTGGTGGATCATTGGTAGCGCCGCCGTCGCGCTGCACGGCGGCGAACCGGGCGTAGTGGCCGATGTCGATGTGATCACGTCGCGGCGTGATCTGGATGATCTTTACACCCGCCTGCCGCTGACCAACACGCCCGAAGAGGGCAAGGCGATGTTCACCTCTGAGCGGTTTGGGCGATGGTCGGAAAACCCGCTCGATATTGAGTTCATGGCCCACCTAAAGTTGCGCGTGGGCGACGACTGGCAGCCAATTGAGCCGCAAACCCGCGAGGCGATCCAATTCGACGAACAAACGCTCTACGTTCCCGAAAAGTCCGAGCTGATCGCGATCCTGCACCGTTTCGGTCGCGAGAAGGACCTGCGCCGCGCGGCTACTTTGTCTTAGCCTTCCAATCGGCCTCAATCTTGGCCAGAATTTTCGTCACCGGCACATGAAACGGCAGCCGCGTGTTGGTGTGGTGCCAAGCGTTCGGAACCGTCACGTCTACCGCGATATCGGGCCGCGAGTTGAGCGCCCCGAAGCTGTCGAGATCGCCCATCACATCGATCACGGTTTTCACTTGCGTGGGCATCGCGATGCGGGCGCCGAATGTCACGATGGGGACGTTATGCGCGACTTGCTTGAAGCGCTCTCGGTCCTGTGAGCGAAGCGCGTAGAGCGCCTCTGAAATCACCAGATTGCCTTTGGAGTGGCCCACCAGCCAATCGGTTTCGACCTCGCCGCCGAGCAGACCGATCAACGCCTTCACGTCCTCGCTGAACTTGGCGAGTTGGAAGCCTTGGCCCGGGTCCATTTTCTCAATCCCCGTGGTGGGAAGCCAGGGATTGAACGCGCGCATTGCGGCGAGCGTGCGGTCGACCGAATTGACCCCATGGCGCATGGCGTTGAGCCCGCCAAAAAGGAAATAGCCGCCCATCGCTTCGCTTGCGATGTCTGAGATGCCGTGGCCCGAGACCACCGCGAGCACTCGGCCATTGAGCGCATCGGCCACATTGCGCGCCAAGGCGGCGGCCCCCACCGCAGAGCTGCCCACACCCGCGACGCTGATGGCGGCGTAGCGCTCGGCCAGGCCTTCGCATTGAGAAAGCCGCTTCCAGACGCGCAGGCTGGGTTCCCACGACGGGCCGACTTCCAAGATCATGCCCTCTACCTTGCCCGGGTGGCGCAATCGCTCGCGCTCATCAGCGCTGAGAGCGTCAACATCGTAAAACATCGCGTCGAGCGCGGTGTTGTCAGTGCCGGCTAAAGGGGGGATGGGCGGGACAAGCATGCAGTAAGGCTCCTTCTATCCACAAGCGCCGGGAAACGCACGCCCTCCTTTGGTCTCGAAATGGCAGGTTGGCGCGCGTCTTCGGTGGCGATTGAACCGCACGGGCGTTGGCGCTAAAGGCGCAAGCCTCATGAAACCGCAAACACCCCCCAAGACCTACCGGGTCAAAAGCTTCGGCTGCCAGATGAACGTCTATGATGGCGAGCGCATGGGCGAGCTTTTGGCGGAGAAAGGCATCACGCCCGCGCCCGAGGGCGAAGAGGCCGATCTGGTCGTGCTCAACACGTGCCACATCCGCGAGAAGGCGGCGGAAAAGGTTTATTCCGATATCGGTCGGCTGAAGAAGCCCGACGGCTCCAAGCCCATGATTGCGGTGGCCGGATGCGTCGCGCAGGCCGAGGGCGAAGAGATTATGGAGCGCGCGCCGAGCGTCTCCATGGTGGTTGGCCCGCAGGCGTATCACCGCTTGCCCGACATGCTGGATAAAGCGGTGAAGGGCGAGCGCGCGACCGACACCGACATGCCGGCCATCGCGAAGTTCGACAGTCTGCCGAAGCGCAAGAAGCGTTCCCCCACCGCGTTTCTGACGGTGCAGGAAGGGTGCGACAAATTCTGCACCTATTGCGTGGTGCCGTATACGCGCGGGGCCGAAATTTCGCGTCCCTACAGCGACTTGGTTGGTGAAGCTCACAAGCTGGTTGACGCTGGTGCTCGTGAAATCACGCTTTTGGGGCAAAACGTCAACGCATGGGCGGGCGAAGATACGAAAGGCTCGCGCGCAGGCTTGGGCGAGTTGATCCACGCTATTGCGGAGATCGATGGTCTGGAGCGCATCCGTTACACCACCAGCCACCCCAACGATATGGATGACGCTCTGATCGAGGCACACGGCACCTGCGCCAAACTCATGCCTTACCTCCATCTGCCGGTGCAGTCAGGCAACGATCGGGTTCTCAAGGCGATGAACCGCGCGCACACGGCGGAGAGCTATCTGAAACTGCTTGAGAGGTTCCGCGCGGTGCGGCCCGATATCGCGCTGTCGGGCGACTTTATCGTTGGCTTCCCCGGTGAAACCGAAGCCGAATTCGAAGACACGCTGAGCCTTATCGACGAGGTGCGCTACAGCCAAGCGTTCAGCTTCAAGTATTCCCCGCGCCCCGGCACGCCTGCGGCCACGATGGACAACCAGATCGCGCCGGAAGTGATGAGCGAGCGCCTTCAGCGCTTGCAAGAACGCCTCAACCGCGATCAACGCGCCTTCAACGAGGCCAGCGTCGGCAAAACCTGCGACGTGCTGGTGGAGCGCAAGGGCAAGCTACCCGGGCAATGGCTCGGAAAGTCGCCATGGCTCCAAAGCGTGTGGTTCGAAGGCGAATCCGAGATGGGCGAGATGGTCAAAGTCGAATTGGCTGAGGCAGGGCCGAATTCGTTAAAAGGCGTGCTGCGAGAAAAGGTTACGGCCTAGCGACGGTTTTACGCCTTCGTGACTTTCCACCGCAGCGCGCACCCCCCGCGCTTGCTTTGCGTCCGGGAGCGCTTACCCTCACGACTCGTAAGTCCAACGCCGCTGCAAAGGGAATTATGGGCCGCAGACCGACACGCAAAATCGACCCGGCGGTAGTGCCGCAGGCCATCAACGCCAACGAAGGCGGTAAAGCCAGAGCCGAGGTCACGTTTGAGAACCAGTCTTTGCTCGGAGCCTTGTTCGGGCAGTTTGACGCCAACCTCGTGCAGCTTGAAAACCGGCTCGGCGTCTTCATTCACGCGCGCGGAGACAAGATCGTCATCGAAGGCACTGAAGAAACCGTCGCGCGGGCCCGTGACACGCTCAACACGATGTATGATCGCTTGGCGCAGGGACAGGATTTGGACGCCGGCGCGATTGAATCGCTGATCGCCATGTCGAACGAGCCGACGCTGGAAGGCATCATAAGCGGGGAGACCAAAGAGCCCCCGATCATGATCCGGACGCGCAAGAAGACGATTGTGCCGCGTTCGGCCAGCCAGATCGACTACATGCGCGCGCTGGTGCGCGACGATATCGTGTTCGCTCTTGGACCTGCAGGGACAGGCAAGACCTATATCGCGGTCGCGCAGGCGGTGAGCCAACTGATCAGCGGCAGCGTGCAGCGCTTGATCCTCTCGCGCCCCGCGGTGGAAGCCGGCGAGAAGCTTGGCTTCCTTCCGGGCACTGAAAAAGAGAAGGTCGATCCCTATCTTCGCCCGCTTTATGACGCGCTCAACGATTGCATGCCGCCCGAGCAGGTTCAGCGCCGGATCGACAGCGGCGAGATCGAAATCGCGCCCATCGCCTTTATGCGGGGGCGCACCTTGGCGGACGCGTTCGTGATCCTCGATGAGGCGCAGAACACCACGCGCGAGCAGATGAAGATGTTCCTCACCCGCTTTGGCCAGAACAGCCGGATGGTGGTGTGTGGAGACCCACTACAAGTCGACATCCCCGGCGGCACGCGGATGAGCGGCCTCGCCGACGCGGTTGAGAAACTGGAGGATGTCGAGGGCTTCGGCACGATCCGCTTCACCGCCGCCGACGTCGTGCGCCACCCGATCGTGGGGCGGATTGTTGAAGCCTATGAAGGGGATGGGGGGTAGGGCCGGTTTCCGGTCTTTCGCGTCTGACGGCGGACTTTCGGCTTTCAATCCGCATGCAGCCATCGCGTTAAAAAAGAGCGGGAGCGCCGCTTTTGCAACACTCCCGCTCCGACTGTATCCTTGGGCTTGGGCAACGTGAGGACACAGCCTTTGGGAGGGGCGCTTAGAACCCGAAGGCGAGGCCTACGCGTCCGGCGGTGGTTCCTTGGACGGTGGACCCGGTGATGCCGCCGGAGATGTAGATGTCCTCGGTGACGCGTCCGACGATGCTGGTGGAGAAACCCTGCTGGCCCTCGAAGGTCGCGAGGTTAAAGCTCATCGACCAGTCTTTGCCGGGAACGATCGTAGTGCCGCTCAAAGCCATGGCCGCGGCGATGCCTCCGTTGGCAAAGCGGCGATTGCGCGCCACCGACTGATCGAGCAGGCTCACCCGGTTTTCCAAGCCGATGACGCGGCTGTCGAGTTCAAGCACGCCTCTTATGTCGACCATCGCAGAGCCTAGGTTGCCCATCGCGTCGGTCGTCACGAAGCTGAGCGCGCCCTGTTGAGCGGCTTGGCTGGCTTCGGAGGTGATCCCCGGCGCACGCACCCGTCCGATTGAGCTGCCAAGCGCGATGAGGTTCACCTCATCGGCGACGGCTTGTGGACCAATGGCGACCGCTCCGTCGGCGCTGGCGATAGAGCCATTGCCCAAAGCCACCGCGCCGTTGCCAACCGCTGAGTTCGCGTTTCCGATGGCGACCGCGCCAGTGCCCGTGGCGGTGTTGTTGGCGCCCAAAGCGACCGCGCCGGTGCCGGTGGCAAAGTTGGGATCGCCAATCGCGACCGCGCCATTGCCCGACGCGACGTTGGCGGCGCCAATTGACACCGCCATGCCGTTCTCCGCGCGCGCCTGATAGCCGATGGCGACCGAACGATCCCCTACGGCGTTGCTCTGAGAGCCCAGCGCCACGGCGTCTTCGCCGGTTGCGCTCGCGCCCTCTCCGGTGGAGTTGACCGCGAGGTATTCCAGTTCCTCGCCATTGGTCTGCGCGAGGGTGAGCGCATTGTTGGCGTCGGTTTGCGCTTGGATCGCCTCGGCCAGAGCCGCGTCCGCTTCGGCTTGCGCCTCAATCGCGCGTTGAAGCGCCGCCTGAGCTTCGGCCTGCGCCGTGGCGACCCCGCCGGAGACTGCGTTGAGCTGGCTGAGATTGACCGCGTCGGTGTCCTGCGTGCCCGCGGCGACGTTGGTGATCTGGCGTTCGTTCCCAACTGAGCCAACCGAAACGGTGTTGTTGCGATCCGCCACCGAGCCAGCGCCCAAGGCGACCGAGTTGGCAGCATCATCTACAACCAAAGCGTCGTTGCCGATGGCGACACCTCCAGCGGCATCAGCTTCGACAAAAGCGCCTTGTCCAACAGCTATCCCTGCATCGCCATTCGCATTAGCATTGTCGCCAACAGCCACCGCCCCGACATTGCTCGCGCCCGAACTCGTACCAATTGCGACAGCAAAGCTTGCAGTCGCGTCGCTTCCTTGTCCTAAAGCAACGCTGCGCTCACCCGAAGCAATAGAGGCTGGCCCGATTGAAACAGCATCGTTTCCCTCTGCACGGCTAGATCTTCCAATGGCAGTGGCTCGTTCTCCCGACGCCTGCGTGAAACCACCCAAGGCGGTGGAGTTAAAGCCAGACGCGTTTGCATCTTCTCCGATAGCGATCGACCGGCCTCCCGATGCAATGGCACCGAGACTGTCGAAATCTGAGCCATCCGTTCCAATCGCGATGGCTCTCTGCCCACTTGCTTGAGCCGCTTCGCCAATAGCCACCGCGTCGTTGCCGCTTGCATTGGCCGCTGTGCCGGTGCTGTTGATCGAGACAAAGGCGTTGCCTCCGGTGGCAACGTTAGCGATGGCCGTGTTGAGCTGACCGACCGTCGCCGCGTCGCTGTTGGCGGTCCCCGTCGCCACGTTGACAATACGGCGTTCAAGGCCAACGTCTCCTACAGACACAGTATTTTCCTGATCGGCGACCGATCCTGCGCCCAGTGCAATGGACGTATCTGCCGCCGCCGAAGCTAGCGCCCCGATCGCAAGCGCTTGGTTTCCTGTCGCACTGCTACCGGCTCCAATGCTAATTGCGAACTCCCCACCCGAAGCCGCAGCGAGGCCCAATGCGATCGTTCCAGCGTTGGTCGCGTCGGAGGCTTGACCAATAGCTATCGCTTGATCGCCGGAAGACAGTGTGTCGCCCCCCAAAGCGATAGCCTCGGAGCCCGTCGCTTGCGCGCCCGCTATGCCTGTATCGGTTCCATCCCCACCAATAGCGATAGCCCCTTGCGTCGTCGCGTCGCTTCGTCTGCCCAACGCGATCGAGTCGATCGCCTCAGCCTCGGCTTCTCGCCCAATGCCGATGGCGCCCACAGCCAGTCCTTCTGCGTTATTACCAATAGCGATGGTGTCATTGTCTTGGCCTTGAGCACTAGAACCAATGGCTACCGAATCAACGCCAAGCGCGTCAGCGCTGTTACCAATGGCGACGGAGAGGCCTGCGCTTGCTACGGCGTCGTCACCGATGGCTATGGCTGCATTCGCAAGTGCCGAAGCGGTCGAACCGATTGCAATGGTTTGGGTGCCGCTAGCAAGAGTATCTTCTCCTAGGGCGATCGCACCAAGACTGGTCGCTTGCGCACCACTGCCGCCTGTATCCGATCCATCGGCGCCAATGGCGATCGCGCCCTGCGCAGTTGCATCGCTGTCTCGACCCAAAGCTATGGCACTGGTGGCCGTAGCCTGGGCTTGCCGACCAATTCCAACTGCGC
>JBCCKJ010000055.1:0-11005 GCA_039027455.1 Pseudomonadota bacterium
GCCAGCGATGTTCGAGCGGCGATTGCGGCGGATATGCGCCGTCACGATGCCGGTGTAGTTGGATGTGGCCGCGTTGCCCTCCCCGGTTTTGGCCGATCCGCTTCCCGTCCCTGTGCCGGAATTCGATTTCCCGCCGCTCGGAGCCGCCCTGGCCGCCTTCGTTTCGGACGCCGCCCCTGCATCGTTGCCTTGCGATCCAGTTTGATTAGCGCGCCCCGTTGAGCCGGTCGACCGGCGGGAGGCCGCTGCCGGGTCTGCCTTGGGTTTTTGAGCGGACGGATTTTGACTAGGCTTCGGGCGCATTTGAGAAGCGCTTGGCGGCGGGGTCGCTGCGGGCGCGTCGCGTTGAGCCGTTGCTGCGTCTGCTGCGGGGCCAGTCGCGTCAGGCGCGCTGGGGCTGGCCGCGTTCGCGGTCTCGGATGGCGTCGACGCTTGCGCGTCGCTCTCCAGCGCCTCATCCAAGGCTTCCGAAGTTTCATCAGCCGCGTCCTCAAGCGCCTCGGCCTCGCTTTCCGGCGAGGTGTCGCTGCCCTCGCCCAAGCCGCCCCCCGACAGCCCAAACGAAGCGCCGCCCCCGGCGAGCCGCGCCACTTCATAGTTCGGCGCGACAAACAGCGCGAGCACCAGAGCGTGCGCCAGAAGCGAAAGGAAAGCGGCTATGGCAAACTGACGCAGCGTCCTCTCGTCCGCGCTATCGAGCCCCGCGTGTGGCGAAACGGATATCGTCGCGGCGCGAGTCATGATGTCCGCTCCGTCACCAACACCAACCGTTCCACTCCGCTCGCGCGCAGGCGATTGAGCGTCTCCATCAGGCGCGTCGCTGGCAGATCGCGCGCCGGTATCACACGGGTCACCTCGCGCAATTCCGGGTTGGCTGCGATCAAAGCTCCCACATCCCCATAGTCCGCGCCGTTGTAAGCAAGCCTCCCGCCGCTCGATATCGTCAGCGTGTCGCCCGGCGCGCAGCATTCCAGATCGCGGCTCGTCACAAATTCGAACGCGGCCTTGGGCGTTTGGGACAAGGTGCCCGCGACCATGAAAAAGATCAGGATCAGAAACACGATGTTGATAAGGGCGATGGTGGGCTCGCGCTCCACCCGGCGGCGGCGGCTGGCGATCATGACGGCACCACCAGGTTCACTTCAAGATCGGAAATGGGCTCAAGGCGCACCAGCACATCGATCAAACGCTGCGACGTGACCCCCGGCGCGACTTCCACGCTGAGCCGCTTGGGCTGATCCGCAGGAGCGCTCAGACGCTCGACCATCTGGTCTTGCAGCGTGGACGCGCCGTTGAGCGACAATCCGCGCGGCTCAATCACAAGACGCAAGGGAGCGTTGTCTGGCGTGGCGGCGCTGGAACCGCGGCCCGAAACGCCCGCGACTTCGAGTTCCGAGAATTGCTGAAAGGTCGACGCCAGCATGAAGAACAGCAGCAACAGGAAGATCACATCGATAAGCGAAGTGATCGACAAGGTGCGTCGGCGCCGACGGCTGGCGGTGATCACGCGCTTACCTTTTTCCCTTCGTTCGCCGCCAAAACAGGCTGGGTCGCGGACGGCAGCGGGGTGGCGATCGAGCTGAGAATGCGTTCGGCCATGGCCCGATCGCGGTCGAGCTGGCTTTCCAGCCACGCCAGACCAATAGAGACCGGCATCGCCACCGCTAGGCCCGCCGCCGTCGTCAACAACGCCACCCAGATGCCGCCCGCCAGAACGCTGGGATCGACTTGGCTGCCCGCCGTCTGAAGAGCCTGAAACGCCTCGATCATGCCCAGAACCGTTCCGAACAGGCCCAGCAAGGGTGCGGTCTGCGCGACGATATCAAGGATGCGCAAACCGCTCTCCAGTTTCAGAAAGCTCTGCTCGGCCTCGACTTCGAGCCGTTCGCGCGCCTCTTTCGCGTTGCCGCTGCGAACCGCAAGCAGCGCAAAGCGGCTGAGATAATCCTCCGCCGTGGTTAGGCGCTGTTCCACTTCGGCCACCTCGCCGCGATCGTGCAGACGGATCAGCTTGACCAGTTCTTCATGCCGTCCAACGCCCGCGCGCCGGAACTGCTGAAGCTTCACACCGAAAAGCGCGAGCGACAAAACGCTTGTGATCAAAAGTAGGAACAGGACCGGGCCGCCTAGCAGAACCGTATCCCAGATTGCTCCAAACGTATCAGTCATCGAAAATCACTGCCCTTTAAAATTCAAGGCGCGCGGGCGTTTGACGGCCCACGCGCGTATCCCAGAATGGACCTCATCACGGATGGAGAGAGCGTATCCGCGATGAGGCCCGGCGCCCCCGGTTTGCTTCAGAACCTTTTGCCCAGAGTGAACTTGAAGTTGCGCCCCGGCGCCGCGCGCAGCGCCCGTGCGGGTTGGTAGAACGTGTCGAACAGGTTCTCGACGCTGACTCGCAGCGAGAAGCCATCAAGGAAGCCACCACTTGGGGTGAGGTTGGCGCGGATGTTGTGGATGTTAAAGCCATTCGTCAGCGGTGGATCGAGCAACAGATCCTGATCGCGGTCTTCGGTGTACACAGCCTCCCAGCGCAGGTTCAGAAGATCACCAAAGCGCTTACCAAAGGCGGCCTGGAAGGTGTTTTGCGGAAGGTTGCGCCAATCCTGAGCCGTGCCATCGGCCGCGATCTCGTCACCGGTGATGATGCTGGCGTTTACGTCAAAGTAAAAGCCGCTGCGCGTCGCGTAAGACGCCTCGCCTTCGAAGCCTTCCGTTTCCACCGACGCCACACCGCGTGTGCTCGAAAGATTGTCGATGTCGCTGTCGTAGTAGTTCACCTTGAACGAAAGCGCATCGCTGGAACCGAACACGCCGATGCGGTTGAACGCAGCGCCAATCTCGAACGTATCGCCCTGCTCGATCTGGCCGCGCAGAACGGGGTTTTCCAGATCATCGAGGATCGGCAGGTTGCGCGAGCGCGCCCAGCTGGTGAACACCGAGAACCCGTTTCCGAATTCATAGCGCCCCGAAATACCGCCCATCAGCGCGTCACGCGATCCGCTGAAATCGCTGCCATCGTCAAGCGACGGACGCGCCACCACGTCTTGCGCCTCGTAGCGCAGCGCGGGTGTCACCGTCAGACCGGACGTGAGCGTGATGTCATCGACAATGAAGAAGGCGATGCGGTTGTCCCGGCCACCTGGCGCCGAGTTGGCGTCGGCGCGCAGACGTTGCCGGAAGTCGACCCCGGTGCGCAAATTGTGCTGGACCGACCCGGTGTTGAAGAACGACGCGTTCTTGATCAGCACCTGATAAGTTTCGAACTGAAGATCGGCGTTGCCAAGGCCTGAGACGAACGGATCAAAGCTTGGCCCAAGTGTACTACTGCCCGGAATGAAGGTCTGCTCAATATCCTGATTGCTGTACGAGAACTGCGCGGACAGGTCGATCGCATCGTTTTCGACCGGATTGAAGTTGTACCGCAGGATTGCGACCTGGCTGGTCGTGTCCCGGTCCACATTCCCGAAGAAATCGGTTTCTGTAATGAACGTGTCGAGCGGGACATCGCGGTCGGCGGTCGTGCTTTGCTGGAAGCTGGCGCCGATATAGTGCTCTTTGTCGGGGTCGAGATAGACGCCGCCTTTGATCAGGAACGAGGGCAGTTCAAATTCGCCATTGCCGATTTCATCGCCGCGCCCATCGGTCTGGTTTTCCTGTTCGCGATAGGTGAAGTTCCCGAGAAACTCGACCCGGTCCGAGGGCGCAATCGCGACCGTGCTGGACGATTGGAAGCCGTCGCCGTTGGAGAAGAAGCCGAAGGTCTGGTTGGCCGCGATGCCTTTCTCGCCGCCGGTCAGGTCAAACGCGTCGATGGTTTCCAAGCGGATGAGGCCGCCAATGATGCCCGAGCCGTATTCAAAGCTGCCCACGGTGCCGCGGATGACTTCGATGTTCTTGTAAAGGTCGGGCTCGGTGAAAATCTGGTTGCCCAGACGGTAAATCTCTTCGGGGTTGCTGGCCGCGCCGTCGATCTGGATCTGGACCTTGCTGTCCGTCCCGAACACCTGGTTGAAGCCGAAACCGCGGATCGAGATGCTCGACCCGATCGGGGTGGACCCGTTGACGAGGCTCACACCCGGTACGGAATCGACCAGCTCGGCGACGGTGTTGGCTTGGCGGTCGAGGATTTCCTCACGGTTGATCACCGTGGTCGGCGTCGCCGTGTCGGTCTGGATGGCGCGCACGCTTTCACCGATATCGACGGTGCCAATTTCCTGCCCGTCTTCGGTTTCTTCAACCTCATCTTCCTCGTCGGCGTCCTGAGCGGCGAGCGAGGTGGGCAAAGCCAGAGCGGCGAGAGCAAAAGTGGACGCGCGCCAGAAATGGCGCTGTGAGATACGCTTTGTCATGTATGACCCCTGAAAGTGCAATTGCGACTAAATCGCAGATAAGCTAACTTAATACAAATGAGAGTCAATCGCAGTTACACAACTTTTTGAGAATTTTCATTTTGTCTGAAAGAAAGTTGGCCTCGACCGGTGAAGAGCAGGACACCGATCGAGGCCAAACAGGCCGTGGGATAAACAGCCTCGGAGAGCAGTTGAGAAGCTTCGCGGGCGTTGCACACCTTGGCGTACCCCCCTGAGTGAACCTCTGAGTGCGCCTACGAAACTTCAGTCAGTGGCCTCATTCAGACTCCCGTCCGGTTGACCCCTGTCCTCCTTGAATCGGCTAATGCCCCGCTTGCAAATGCGAGTCAATCTTAATTATAAAAGAATTGTTGTTTTTCTATCTTGGAGGCGGCGCCGCGTTCGGCGGCGCGTGCGCCGGACGTCGAGCCTATGAGGAATGCAGGATGCGGTTGCGTGGTTTTTTCGTCGGTTGTTTCCAAGCAGACTTGCAAGGAGCCCCAAAGGCGCATCCAGAATGCGTCTGGCACGAAGGCGTCCCCCTCTCCGCAAGCGTCTTAATGGTCACGCTTGTCACCATCATGGCGTCGTGCGCGATGCTGATCGGCTAAGCAGCTGGCTTGCTGATCACACGTAGCCAGAGCCACCTATTCCGCGAGTTCAGACCCCTCGGCGGGGATTGGCTCGTTCTGCGCGCCCTGACGCTTCGCGACCCAAAGAAACACCGCGTAACACGCGACGCAACAAGCCAAGGCGAGCCAAAGGGGAGCCGACGGCGTTAGCGGGTAGATCAATGTCCCAGCCAGCGGCCCGATCACAAATCCACCGGCCATGGCCGCCTGCACATATCCCGCCGCGTTGCCTTGCGCCTGCGCCCCGGTGGCCAGCGAAACCACGGCGCTGATCCCCGGCTGCACCAGACCGAAGCCTGCCCCCATCAAGCCGAAGCCCGCCACAATGATCCAATAGGTCGGCGCCAACGCCATCACAGCAACTCCCGTTCCTGCAATCGGAAACCCGAAGGCCAGCATTTTGATTGGTGAGGGTTTGAAACGCTGCACAACAACGCCTTGGACAAACAGCATGGCCAGCGCCAGAACGACAAACGCGTTGCCCGCAAGCCGCGCCGTGTCCGCCGCGTCGGCCCCGGTGAAGTCCTGAATGTAGAACGCCATGGTCTGCTGGATTGCCGAGATGGCAACGAAAGTGCCCAGCGCCAGAAAGAGAAACGGCGCGAGGGTTCGCACGTCAGGTTTGCCCGCCTCGGACGATGGATCTTCAGGATCCTGTCGCGGGGGATCTTTGACGAAGCGCGCCGCGAGGCAAGCGATGACAAACGCAGCGCCCGCAGCCAGCCAAAGCGGCGTCAGCAGGCCAAAGCCCACGACTGCGAAGGCGAGAGCCGGCCCCAGCACCGTCCCGAGGCCGAAGGCGGCCCCGACCGCGGCCACACCCGCCGAGCGATCATCGGTGGATGTGAGGTCAGCCATCATGGCCACGGCCGCGGGTTGGATGCCACTGGTGGTCAGAGAATACACGACGCGCGCGCCCAACAGCGCGGCGAATGCGGCGCCAGCGGCCAGCGTCCCGCCTATTCCAAGATCAAGCAGCCAGGCGAAAAGGAAGGTCGAGGCCGAATAGCCCATCAGCCCGGTCACAATCGTGTTCTTGCGCCCCCAACGGTCTGCGACCCGTCCCCACGAGGCCGAAATAGCCACAAACACCACCGCCGACGTCGAAATAATCGCGCCCACCTGCCATTCGGCAAAGCCCATCTCACGCGCCGCCGGGCCAAGCAGGGCGAAGAGGATCGTCTGCCCCATGGCAAAGACGATCAGTCCGGCGAATATGATGGCGCGTTGCATAATGTCTCTCAAAGGGGGCTAGTACAGGTTCTTTTCGTAGTCGCTTTCAAGACTTCGACGCACCAGTCCCGGCACGGATACCGCCGCCTTGGCCATTCGAGCTGAAAGCGATTTCTGCTTGCTGAGACGCATGTGCTCGGCGAAGATTTTGGCCGGCTTTAGCGCCTCGGGCGGTGGCGGCGCGGGCCATAATGTCGCGTTCCTAAGAGCAGCGGATGGCTTGATCGACCAATCTTTTGTGATCACTTCGATCGCCAGCTTGGGCACCTTTCCCTCCACTTCAAAGAGTTGGCGCGTTTCCATATCGTCGGTCAGTATAGCCTCGCCTCGCGCGCTCAAAACCTCACACGCGCCGGGAATAAGCGCCAGGATCGCCACGCTCGGCTGAACCAGAATGTTGCGAAAACTGTCCGTGCGCCGATTTCCGGGCCGGTCCGCAAACACAAGCCGTTCCCCATCAAAGCGTATCAGCCGATCAGGCGGATCACCCTTGGGGCTGACATCGGCGTGGCCATGCGTGTCGATCGTCCCAAGAGCCATCAGGCACGATGCCCTTGCAAACGCGTCAGGGTCGCTAGGCACGGTTGGGCTAGGCGCGGCCTGCCAAAAGTTGGAGCGCAAAAGCGCCTTGGCGCAGTGCAGATAGCATTCGAGTACATCAACAGTGACCGCGTCGGTCGAGACGCCGCTCACGGTCCCATTGATCCGCAGAGTTTCCTTCATCCCGGGCACCAACCACAGCGAGCCGAAGGCCGATCCGGGTTGAATGGCTTGGGCATCATCAAGGTTTTGGTGAGGGATACGAAGAGTCCCGCCCGAGCCCTGTGCGAAGCCAGCCGCGCCGCCGCCAGCGAGCATCGTTGGCCCTTGCGGCCCGCCGAGTGTCGCCAGCATCACGGTCGCATAAGACAGCCAGAGCTGCGACGCAGGGTCAATGTGATCCACGACTTTGAGATCGAGGGCAGGCGGCTTTTTGCCCACGATGGCCTCGAGCCCTTCAACACTGTCAATCCTAGCCATCCGCTCCTCCCACTCGCAGCCTTTCAGGCCACCTTATCCATCAGCCATTGGCCGTAGGACCGCATAAACGCGGTGAGCGCGCGAAGACCCCGAAACTCAAGACCCTCGCCTTCATACGCAATCTCGCCATTAGGGGTGCCGAGCCGCAGGATCATCCGATGGGGGCCGGTCGCGACATGCTGATGGATACCCAGCTTTGCGAAGGCGGCGTTTAGACGATCCGCTTCGGGATGGCTCAATTCCAGACCAAGAAATGTGGGCCCTTCGCCATCATCCAGTTTTGAATACCGCGAGCGCCATTCGATTACGTTTGGACTGACGCTGAGAAAACCCGGCCCAAGGTATCCGCGTGTGTAATCGGTGACCACGCCCTGCTTTTCATATGTGACGGTTTCCACTCTTTCGAGCGGGGCACCCGCCTCTTTCGCAGCCGCCTGAAACGCGGCGAAGTTGTCGGTGGCCACATACCAGAAAAGCGGTGTGGGGCGCTCTAGCCGCCTCACAACCTCTATGAACGGATTGAACTTTTTGAACGCCGGGTTTGGGCCAAGGATTTCGAGGAACTTTCCCGAACCGAGCGGCACCGCCGCGCTCCAATAAAACTGGCTCGGCTCAGGATCGGTCAGGACGGGTTGAAAGCCGATCTGCGCGGCGATTTCTTCCACACCGCGCCGAGTGTCGGGGACACACAAAGCGATATGATCGAGCTGCGTTCCCCCACGATCAAGAACGAGTGACATGTTTTCCTCCCCTCCGCTGAAGAGCAGCATGCCCTTATTGCGAATGATATTCAATAAAAGAAATGGAAACGCGGAATCGCTATCCCGTTCGGGAGGGTGTCAGATTAACAGAACTCAGTGAAATTAGTTTGGCCCTCTCGCCTAAGGAATCTCGACAGGAGGCTGGATTTTCTGGGGCGCAACCAGAGGCCGAGGCGCCAGCATTAGCGAGCCCACGATCACGGCCCAGAGCGGGACTTGATAGTTGGCAAAGGCCAAGAGCCCAGTCGCCAAATGCATGAGCGGATGGGCGGTGCCGCCTTGAACTCAAGTTCGGTTACCGCGCGAATTCTGAAGCTTGAGAGACCGCCAACTGCCCGCTTCTGTCAGACCACCTAGCTCAAATTAGGTCGTTGACATATTCTTATGGACTCCATAGCGATGAGACCACACTCCGCATGGGCCAAGCGCCGCCCATCCGGTGTCTGGGAGAGACAAGCTATGAAGATCGAGAAAGTCGACGCAGGCCTCGCGGTGGAGCATGCCAGCGCAATCCCCGATCTGGTGTTTTCGACCGGCCCTTCTTCCTACACCTACTATTTCCAGACGCGCCCCGTATTCGACATGATCGTTAGCAAGTCGTGGGAAATGCCCGGCACTTTGTTCGCGCAAGACGCCTGTCACTTCGCTTTGGACAACGGGAAACTAGCCGGCTTTCTGCTGTCTTTTGAAGCGAGCGAATTTCGACCACGTGGCGACGCGCTGGCCCCAGTCTGGCACGATCTGTTCGCTGCGGGACTTATGAATGAATCGGGCTTTGCCGACTTCCTTGAGCGCGCCGAATACGCGCGCTGGCTCAATCCCGACACACGCCCCGGCATCTACTACATTCATGCGGTCGCCGCTCGGCCGGAATTTAAGGGTCAAGGTGTTGGCAAGGCGCTGATCGCTAAAACCATTGAGCTGGCTAGAGAGCGCGACTTCAACAAGATCGAGCTTGACGTGCTGTCAGACAATCCAGCGGTCGGATTTTACCATTCGCACGGCTTCGAGATCGTAGCGGAGACCAAAGCGCCCAAGCCTTTCGCCGCCGGGGTCCCTGTCGAATACCGGATGTCGCTCAAACTGTAGGCAAGGGCTTAGGCTCTGCGCGTCAGGTAGAGGCTCGCTCCGTAAAGAGCGGTTCGGTCGGCCCGATCTAGAAGAGCGACGCGCAACATTTCCTCCGCCACATCCTCCCGATTGATGATTGTCTCGGCTTCGGTGAGGTCGCCCTTATGCGGCGTTTCGCGAGAGAGATTTGTGAGACTGATCGTTCCTCCCACAGCGGGCTCGTCCTTCAGTGTTGAGGGGCGGAACACGATATAGTCGCGGTGCCCAAATTTAGCGCTTTCAAAAAGGCGCTCGCTATCCTTCACGTTCTGGAAAACCGGCAGCGCAATGTGAACCACAGAAGAGACCCCCGGAAAGTTAGCGGGCCAGTAATTGTAAGCCGCTTTGGGCGCGCCGCCCACGCCAACCGAGCTGTGATACAGCACTTCGACCGGCCGGCTCATCTCCATGCCTTTTAGGATCGCGGTGATCGTATCGGTGTAGATCGAGTTGAACGGGTTCAGCATTTCCGTGATCTTCGAAGGGCCGACAAAGCAGGCGATCGCGTCGATGGTGGGATCCTGATCCAACATCGAACAATAGGTCTGAGGGTCAAGGATTGAGCGGGCCGCCGCCTTTAGCCCTCCAAATTCCAGGGCCTCGCCCCCCGCGACTTCGCTAAGAAGGTCCTTCATACGCTTCAGCGCGGCGGCATCATCAGCCGCCCGGCAGAGCGCCGTTACCCTGTGTCCACGGCGAAGAGCTTTCAGAATGAAGAATCGGGCGCAGCGCGAACTGGCCGCGACGACAAGAAAGTGCCGCTGGTCTTGCGTCTCAGACATGCGCGCGATTCCTTCCAATAGCGATCCACGCACATTAATTAGGTCTTTGACCTAAATTGGTCAAGATTGCTATCGATCGAGCTGATGACCCAGCGCAGCGGGCTCACTTGTGGATCAGCAACCGCGCCTCATTCACAACATGCTTGCTGAAGCTGTCCTTATCCGTGGGGGAGACCATCTGCAGCAACGCACCGTCCAGCAATGCGGTGACGAGGTGTGCTTTCCTCATCGCATCGGCTTCGCCGAGATCCGGGCGCATCTGCAAGATCAAGCTGGAAAGCGCTTCATAATGCTGCTGGTAGATGGACTGGCACAGCTCTTCAAAAGCGGGCCGATGCGCTCGAAGGACCTGCATGAGCAGATAGACCACCGCAGATTCCCCGCGCCATCGGCGCAACAGATCCAAAGCGATGCGGTCAAAGGCGTCACGCGGGTCGTCATGGGCCGCAAGGTGCGAGCGAATTGTCTCGAGATCCTGTTCGCCCTCGCGCTTGATAAGCGCCACAAAAAGGTCCTCGCGCGTAGCAAAATAGTACTGCAAGTTGCCCAATTTGATATCGAGGCGATTAGCAATGTCTCTTAGCGAGACGCCATCATATCCGGATTCAGAAAGAGCCTCGCGTGCCACTTTCAGGATCTCATCGCGCCGGGTCTGGCCTTTTGAGGTAAGCATATGCCGAGCCTAGCCCAAGCGGTCCACTTGAACCAAACTTCAACCACCCATCGCCCAAACCTTCCAACAGGCGACTTTTGGGTGCGCAATCTCAACGATCCTGGATTGCGAGGGACCCACTCCCGTAAGCTCCAAGGCGCTCGCTTCGCTCAGTTTCTCGGCGGCTTTGCGGCGCGACCGAGAAGCCTTGGCTACGTACACGATCAGGAGAGACGGCCAGACTGGATTGGCTGACCCCGAAATATGGCGTAACAAATGGAACCCAGCGCCCCTCGCCCACAACGACCGCGAAGTTAAACGCCCAATGCACAATCGACCTATCAGTCCTGGGTCTACAATATGATTCAACGGCATCTGAACTACTCTGAGACGGGTGATCGAGGCGAACACGCCGAAGATGGCGGCGCTGACCAACTGATTCCCATGCGGCTTGACACGC